>NZ_JBBCPK010000016.1:0-58640 GCF_037150775.1 Leclercia sp. M50 | reverse complement strand
GCGGATAAACGCCAGCCGCCGGAGATCACCCACCTGTTTAGCCCGACGCTGGTGCGCCGTCACTCCGTTGTGCCGCCGGCAGAGTCCGCCAGCGAGTAGCGGTAGAGGTGGACGGTTTTGTCCGGGTATTCCAGTCCGTCGCCGATATAGTGCCAGCCGTAGCGCTCATAAAAATCGCGGCAGGCAGACCAGAGATGCAGTTCGCTAAAGCCGCTCTCTGCGGCGTAGCGCTGAACATGCTGCTGTAATTTCCCCGCCAGTCCCTGTCCGCGCGCCGCGTCGTCCACATACAGCGCCGCCAGCCAGGGATGGAGATCCTGACGGGTAATCAGGTCGCAGCGCCATAACCCCACCGTGCCGAGCAGGCGTTTCCCTTCGGTAGCAATAAAGGTGAGCGGCAGCGCACCGGGGGTCTGGCTGTGGGTCACGACGCTTGTAAAAAACCTCCGAGGCACACCGTCGCCAAAGGCCTGCCACAGCCAGTCAATCACCTGCTCCGCATGTTGCGGAGCCGCGTACAGCGGTTGAATAATCACATCAGTTTCCCCTGGAAAAGGGAAACCGAATCAAACAGATAGCCGTCAAAGTCCGGGGCATCCTCGTCGGAGAGCTCCAGCAGGCTCTTTTTGACATTTTCCAGATGCTGAAACATGGCCTGCCAGGCGCCCATGACGTCGCGACGGCGCAGGGCGGCGAGGATGGTTTGTCTGTCGCCCAGCCACTTCAGGCGATACGCCCGGCTGGCGATATGGGCGTTGAACTGTTGCCAGAGCGGGCTACTGTCCATGTGATGCCAGATGCTTTCGACGGTGGCCAGCAGCATCTGATTCTGCGTTGCCCCCGCCAGCACCAGATGGAACATCTTGTTGTTGTCCTGGCTGTTATCGTTGGCGGCGATCGCCCGCTGCTCTTGCTCGATGATGCGGCGCAGGTTATCGATGTCCGCCCGGGTCGCCATCTTCGCAGCAAAGGCGGCAATGTTACTCTCAAGCAGCTGGCGCGCCTGCAAAATCTCGAACGGGCCGACGTCGCTGTGAAAGAAGCGCTCTTCCTCGTTCTCATGCTCTTCAGGAATGCGCATCACGTAGACGCCGGAACCCTGACGAATATCCACGGTGCCCTGTAGCTCCAGCATCAGCAGCGCCTCCCGCACGATGGTACGGCTGACGCCGTAGGTTTCCGCAATGTTGCGCTCCGGCGGCAGACGTGAGCCCACGGGATAGTGCCCCTGGACGATCTGGGCGCGTAAATCCTCGCCAATCTCCTGGTACTGCTTCTTTTCCGCCGGGACGACAGCCTTATCCACGTTATCACCTGTACTAAGAGTTAATGCGCGGGCCGGGCAGCTTCCCGGCCAGTTTGTGCCCTATGTTACCAGAAGCGTCGCACTCTTCGCCTACTTCCATTCATCATCAATGGTCAGGGTCAGCACGCGCTTATCGCGCAGTTGCCGGAACCAGCTGGCCGATTTTTTTGGGCGTCGGGCGCGGTTGTCCGCCAGATCGATCTCAATCAGGCCGTAGCGGTTTTTAAAGGCGTTCATCGGCGAGACGTTATCGGTGAAGGCCCACAGCATGTAGCCGTGGCAGTTGGCTCCCTCCTCCCGCGCCAGCAGCGTGTAATAAAGGTGCTCGCTGATGAAGTTGATGCGGTAGCTGTCCTCGATGATGCCATCGCGGTTACGGTACTGGCCTTCGTTTTCCACCCCCATCCCGCTTTCGGCCACGAACCAGTCGATATTGCGGTAGTCGTTTTTGATGCGCATCGCCATGTCGTAGATGATGCGCGGGGCGATCTCCCAGCCGCGGGAGGGGTTCATCCTTCGCCCCGGCAGGTCAAACGGCTCGTAGTAGTATGCCGGATGGAACGGTGTCTCGGGATGCCAGGCCCGGGACGGCGCCTTCACCCGGTGCGGGTAATAGAGATTGATCCCCAGCTCATCGACGGTGTTCTCCGCAATAAGAGCCAGTTCGTCGTCGTTGTACTCCCACCGCACCTGGTGTTTTTCCAGCAGGGTGAAGAGTTCCTGGGGATAACGCCCATGCACCAGCGGATCGAGGAACACCCGGTTGTAAAACAGATCGTAGATCTCCGCGGCCTTGATGTCGTGGGCGGCCCGGGAGCGGGGATAAGTCACTTCCGGATTGAGGATACAGCCTACGCTGCCGCTGTAGCCTTTTTCGCGGAACAGCTTCACCACCTTCGCCGTCGCCAGCACTTTGTGGTGGTTCCACTGCATCCAGGTATGGGTGTTCTGCTCATAGGGCCAGCGTAGGGCGTCGAGGTATACCCGGGTCTGCACCACTATCGGCTCGTTGAAGGTAAACCAGCGCTTCACCACGTGGTGATAGCGGGCAAAGACCTTTTCAGCATAGCGGGTGAACAGCTCGACCACATGCTTCGACGCCCAACCGCCGTAGGTTTCCAGCAGCGTACCCGGCAGCTCGTAGTGTTCAAGGCAGATCATCGGCTCAATGCCCTGACGATGCATCTCGGCAAACAGGGCGTCGTAATACGCAGCGTACTCCTCGTCCACCGTGGCGTTTTCGTAGTCGGTAAGAAAACGCGACCAGTTGATGGAGGTGCGGTAGTGGGTCAGCCCGGCCTGCTTCATCAGCGCCACATCTTCACGGAAGCGGTTGATAAAGTCAGTCGCGACCGCTGGGCCGTAGCCGTTGTGCCACACCTGACGATCGTTTTTGTACCAGAGATCGATCCAGGAATCCTGCCCGGCTTTTTTGCCGCTCCAGCCCTCGGTTTGCCAGGCGGAGGCCGCGGCCCCAAGGATAAACCCCTCGGGGATAGTCATCTGTTTAATGCTCATGCGTTATTCGTCGCCTCCTGGTTCGCGGCCTGTTGCGCGGCCTGCTCTGCCCGGCGGGAGGCGATCTTCACAAACGGCAGATAGATCAGCACGGCGGTGATAATACAGACCAGCTGGGTTACGACCGCGCCCATCGACCCGGCGGTAGAGAGCCAGGCGTTGATCAGCGGCGGCGTGGTCCAGGGCACCATCACCACCGCTTTGCCGGCAAAGCCAGTAACGGTGGCAAAGTAGCCGATAGTGCCGGTCACCAGCGGGGTGATGATGAACGGGATCGCCAGAATCGGGTTGAGCATGATTGGCATACCGAAGATCACCGGCTCGTTGATGTTAAAGATCCCCGGGCCGATGGAGAGCTTGGCGATCTCCTTCATCTCTTTGCGTTTGGTGCCGATCATCACCGCGATGAGCAGGCCGATGGTCAGACCCGAGCCGCCGATACTCATATAGACATCCCAGAACGGCATGGTGATGATGTTCGGGATCTCTTTGCCCTGCTCAAAGGCGCTCATGTTGACGGTGATCGCTCCCAGCAGCAGCGGCTCACGGATCGGCTTGATCATCTGGTTGCCGTGGATCCCTATCACCCAGAAGAGCTGGGCCACAAACATCAGCAGCAGGATCCCCGGCAGGCTTTGCACCACTCGCTCAAGCGGCTGCTGCACCACCTGGTATACCGCATCGTAGAGGTACATGCCGGTGAGCTGATGGAAGACAAAGCCGAAGGTGGCGATGGTGGTAGTGGTGATGATCGCCGGGATCAGGGCCGAGAACGAGGCCGAGACGTTTGGCGGCACGGTGTCCGGCATCCTGATTTTCAATCCCGGACGCCCCTCCAGCCAGCAGTAGATCTCCACCGACAGGATGGCGATAAACATGCCGAGGAAGAGGCTACGGGTATCCGAGAACTGGCGCAGGAGCACATCTTTTACCATGTGCATTTCGCCATCGACCATCATCTCAACGGTAGTCGGAGTGACGCAGATAAAGCAGATCACCGCCAGCAGTCCCGGGAACAACGACTTAATACCGTTGATGCGCCCCAGCTCAATGCCGATCAGGAACACGGCCCCGATATTGAGGAAGTTGAGCGTGGCGTAGTTCAGGGCGCTGGTGATCGGTTTCAGCGTGGCGAGAAACGAAAGCGACTGAAAGCTGGCTAAGCCGTTTTTCGGATCCAGCACCATGTTGGATATCAGCACCGAAAATGCGCCAACAATGATGACCGGCATCAGGGTGATGAAGGCGGACTTTATCGCCATGATATAGCGATAACTGTTGAACTTCGTGGCGAAACTGCCCAGAGAGTTGATCAGTTTTTCCTGTAATGCCATGGGGTAATACCTCAGTAAAAGGGCCTTTATTGGGATTTAGGTGTTCAGCCGGCTTCTATTGGCATACCAAAAATAGCTTCTGGTGAAGATTTGTTCTGTGATTAAGCTCCCAACGCCGCCAGAGGTATCCCGGAGTATGAATTATCACCACTTTGGTATGCCACTTGTCGTTACTCCCTCATCTGTTGCCAGAAAGCGTGATCGTGGTGGGGGTTTCACCCTCCCGCCCGGCTTATGCCCCTGAACGTCTGTGATAAACTTCCGTGCATAACGTGGAAGCAGGAATAACGAATGGCAACAATGCTGGATGTCTCACTGCGTGCGGGCGTGTCGAAAGCCACCGTGTCGCGCGTACTGAACGGCACAGGTCAGGTAAAAGAGAGCACCCGTCAGCAGGTTTTTAACGCGATGGAAGAGCTGGGCTATCGCCCCAATTTCCTGGCGCGATCGCTGGCGAACCGGACCAGCAACAGCATTGGTCTGGTGGTCTCAACCTTTGACGGTTTTTACTTTGGTCGTCTGCTGCAACAGGCCTCAAGACAGACCGAAACGCACGGGAAGCAGCTGATTGTCACCGACGGTCACGACACCCCGGAGCGGGAAGAGGAAGCGGTGCAGATGCTGGCCGATCGCCAGTGCGATGCCATCGTGCTCTACACCCGCTACATGAGCGAAAAAGCGATCATGAAGCTCATCAACAGCGTGCAGATGCCGCTTATTGTGATCAACCGTGACGTCAGCCAGGCGCGGGAGCGCTGCGTTTTCTTCGAGCAGCAGGAGGCGGCCTTCAACGCGGTGGAGTACCTGATAAGCCAGGGGCACCGGGAGATCGCCTGCATAACCGTGCCGATCCACACCCCTACCGGCAAGGCGCGGCTGACGGGCTATCGCAAGGCGCTGGAGAAGCACGGTATTCCCTGGGATGAGAGCCGGGTGAAGTATGGCGATTCGGGGATGACGCGCGGATACGAGCTGTGTCAGGAGCTGCTGAATGAGAAGGTGGTGTTCAGCGCCCTGTTTGCCTGTAACGACGATATGGCGCTGGGCTCGTCGAAGGCGCTGCACCAGGCCGGGCTGCGCATTCCAGAGGATGTGTCGTTGTTCGGCTTCGATGACGCACCGTGTGCGAAGTGGCTGGAGCCGGGGCTTTCTACCGTCTACCTGCCCATCGACAACATGATCACTACCGCTATCGATCAGGCCATCCGGCTGGTAAAAAACGAGCCGATCGAAGCGATCCCGCCCTTCACCGGCACGCTGGTGTTACGCGATTCGGTGGCGACGGGACCCTGGTGCGATCAGAACAGTTCGAGGGCGAGCAGTTCCTGAATGGTCTGGCGACGGCGGATCAGGCGCGCCGCGCCCTTATCGAACAGCACTTCCGGCAGCAGCGGGCGGCTGTTGTAGTTAGACGACATAGACGCGCCGTATGCGCCGGTATCGTGCAGCACCAGATAATCCCCCGGCACGACCGGCGGCAGCGCGCGGGTTTCCACTTTTCCGCCCTCCAGCTGGGTAAACACATCTCCGGATTCGCACAGCGGCCCGGCCACCACCGTCTCCACGAGATTGGCCTGAGATAAGTCGCGGCCATCGGCAGCCAGCGCCGAAATGTGATGATAGCTGCCGTACATGGCCGGGCGCATCAGATCGTTGAAGCCTGCGTCAATCAGTACGAAATGACGGCTACCCATCGCCTTCACGCTGCGCACCTGCGACACCAGAACGCCCGACTCGGCGACAAGGAAACGCCCCGGCTCGATCTCAAGTTTTACCGCGTGGCCCAGATGCGCGGCGATTTTATCCCGCGCGCCATTCCAGAGGCCGTAGTAATGATCGGTATCGATCGCCTCTTCCCCTTCACGATAGGGGATCGACAGCCCGCCGCCCGCAGAGATCGCCTCCAGATCCTGACCAAACTCAATCACCTGGCGCACCATGGCGCCGCACACCTGCTCGAGATGGCCGTAGTCCACGCCGGAGCCGATATGCATATGAATGCCCACCAGCTTCAGGTTATAGCGTTGCAGTACGGTCAGTGCCGCAGGGAGATCGCTGTACCAGATACCATGTTTGCTGTTTTCGCCGCCGGTGTTGGTCTTCTGGCTGTGGCCGTGACCAAAGCCCGGGTTAACCCGCAGCCAGACGCGGTGGCCCGGCGACACCTGACCGAGCTGCTCCAGCATGTCCACGGAACCGGCATTGACCGGGATCTGTAGCTCATGCACCCGGGCAAGCGTCGCGCTGTCGATCAGGTCAGCGGTAAAGACAATCGCATCGCTGTCGATCTTCGGATCGTATCCCGCCGCCAGCGCACGCTCGATTTCACCCAGCGACACGGAGTCGACCTTGACGCCCTGCTCGCGCATCAGGCGCAGAATATGGATGTTGGAGCAGGCTTTCTGGGCAAAGCGCACCACGTCGAACTGATGCAGGGCGGCAATTTTGTCGCGAATGATCTGCGCGTCGTAGACCCAGACAGGGCAGCCAAACTCGGCGGGCAGGCGCAGCAAATTGTCGGCATTGAGATCGGTATCGGTGTTGTTCAGCGGGCGTGGCATGGTGCTCTCCGGGAATACGTTTTTTATGATTACGCCACAGCGCGAAGAGAATAAAAAATATCGTTTTATCGCCACTCTATGCAAAAATGATATGGATTATGTTCAACCAGGTTGCTGCCATGCCCGCTGTGAATTTACGCCATATTGAGATTTTCCACGCGGTGATGACCGCCGGGAACCTGACCGAAGCCGCGCGTCTGCTGCACACCTCGCAGCCGACGGTGAGCCGCGAGCTGGCGCGCTTTGAGAAGGTGATCGGCCTGACGCTGTTCGAGCGCACCCGCGGGCGGCTACACCCTACGGTGCAGGGGCTGCGGCTCTTCGAAGAGGTGCAGCGATCCTGGTACGGGCTGGACCGCATCGTCAGCGCCGCCGACAGCCTGCGCGAGTTTCGCCAGGGCGAGCTCTCCGTCGTCTGCCTGCCGGTCTTCTCCCAGTCATTTTTACCCGCCCTGCTACAGCCGTTTCTTGCCCGCTACCCGGACGTGAACCTGACCATCGTGCCCCAGGAGTCGCCCCTGCTGGAGGAGTGGCTGTCGGCCCAGCGCCACGATCTTGGTCTGACCGAAACCCTCGCCACCCCAGCGGGCACCGCGCGTCACGAGCTGCTGTCATTAGATGAGGTATGCGTCCTGCCCGCCAGCCATCCCCTTGGTGCAAAAGCGGTGCTGACGCCGGGTGATTTTCAGGGGCAGAACTACATCAGCCTGTCGCGCACCGACAGTTACCGGCAGCTGTTGGACCAGCTTTTTGCCGAGCATCAGGTGAAGCGACGCATGGTGGTGGAGACGCACAGCGCGGCCTCCATCTGTGCAATGGTGCGCGCGGGGGTGGGGATTTCGGTGGTCAATCCGCTGACGGCGCTGGATTATGCCGACAGCGGGATTGTTATTCGCCGCTTCAGTCTCTCGGTGCCGTTTACGGTGAGCCTGATCCGCCCGCTGCACCGCCCGGCCTCGGCGCTGGTGGACGCTTTCAGCGCGCATCTGCAACAGGGGCTGGCGGCGATCACCGACCCGCTGGAAGAGCTTTTAGCCTCGCCCGTTACGAAAGGATAAATTCCACCGCATCGGCGGCGTGGATCGCGGCGGTATCAAACACCGGGATCGGGCTTTCATCCGCCGGGATCAGCAGGCCAATCTCGGTGCAGCCAAAGATCACCCCCTGCGCCCCGCGATCGGCGAGCTTGCGGATCACGCTGAGATAGTACTGGCGTGACGTCTCGCTAAAGGTGCCGAGACACAGCTCTTCAAAGATGATCTGATTGATCCGGGCCCGGTCCGCCTCGTCCGGGATCAGGCTCTCGATGCCGTACTGCGCCGTCAGCCGCCCGCGGTAAAAATCCTGCTCCATGGTATAGCGCGTACCCAGCAGCGCCACGCGGTTCATGCCCGCCGCGGTAATCGCCCGGCCCGTGGCATCGGCGATATGCAGGAACGGCAGGGAACAGCGGGTTTCAATCTGCTCAGCGACTTTGTGCATGGTGTTGGTGCAGAGCAAAATGGCCTGCGCCCCGGCACCCTGCAAGCCCAGTGCTGCCTCTGCCAGGATCTCTCCCGCCTTTTCCCAGTCGCCGCTGGACTGGCAGGCTTCGATTTCATGAAAATCAACGCTGTGCAGCAGCAGGCTGGCCGAGTGTAATCCCCCCAGGCGCTGTTTTACCCCTTCGTTGATCAGACGATAATAGGGAATGGTAGACTCCCAGCTCATTCCTCCTAACAGGCCAATCGTTTTCATCTTGCTCTCCTTTCCGGTTTCAACCAGTGAAGCAAACTTGTGATCGAGTTTCCAGTTCTCTGGTTCAACATTTCCTTTTAGCTGGCTCTGGGATAAATTAAATGAAACGATGTTTCACTATATAACAGGACATGAGCATGTTTATTTTCCACAAAGAGACACAGCTTGAAGATCTGGGTAATGGCGTGACGCGCCGTATTCTGGCGCACGACGGCAAAATGATGGCGGTAGAGGTCAATTTTGAGCAAGGCGCCGTTGGCCCAATGCATAATCATCCCCATGAGCAGCTGACCTATGTTTTATCCGGTGAGTTCGAATTTACCATCGGCGAAGAAAAGCATGTGGTGACCGCCGGGGATACCCTTTATAAACAGCCGCATATTATGCACGGCTGCGTTTGCCTGAAACCGGGTACGCTGCTGGATACCTTCACGCCGGTTCGTGAAGACTTCCTCAAATAAAGTAATAAGGCGATGCGCGGGCATCGCCTTTTTTTGCTTAAGTGCAATTCGCTTTATTTTCGCGAAAAATCATTCAACAAGTTAATTATATCCTCGCTACCTTCAGGCCTGCGTTACATTTTTGCTACAAATATTAGTAGTTTGTATCTGCCATCAATAATTCCCAGAATAGCTGAGTAAAGTCTTCCGTTTAGCCGATCCTCTACCCTCATTTTTTCGCGCCTACCGATAAAAATGCCACCCATCTCACCTTATTGAAACGCTGTTTCGACCTTGATCACATTTCCACTATTTATCGAATGACGTGGATTTAAATCACAATAAAATAAATTAAAACGACGTTTTACAAATTGAAAACGGTGGTTCATAAGTTTTAAAAAATTGCTTAGCGGGCAGGACAGGCCCGGCATTACCGGCACTCACAAACAGGTAAAAGGAGATACCGCCGTGAAATTTCGCACCAGACGCATTCCGCTGTTCGCTTGCTGTTAAGCGGGCAGAGCCGGGCAGATTCCGTTTTAAACCATTAATTACCAGGTAGGTATGTATGAATGAAAACAAGATGCTGGGGCTAGCCTGGATATCACCCTACATAATTGGGTTGATACTCTTCACCGCCTTCCCCTTTGTCTCATCTTTCTTCCTCAGTTTTACTGAGTACGATTTGATGAGCCCGCCCGTATTTAACGGCGTAGAAAACTATCGCTACATGTTTACGGAAGATACCCTCTTCTGGAAATCCATGGGCGTAACCTTTGCCTACGTATTTTTGACTATCCCGTTAAAACTGGCCTTTGCGCTAGGTATTGCGTTTGTTCTGAACTTTAAACTGCGCGGCATCGGCTTCTTCCGTACCGCTTATTATATTCCGTCTATTCTCGGCAGCTCCGTTGCGATTGCCGTTCTGTGGCGTGCCCTGTTCGCGATTGATGGCCTGCTGAACAGCTTCATTGGCGTATTTGGTTTTGACCCGGTGAACTGGCTGGGCGAACCCTCACTGGCGCTGATGTCCGTGACCCTGCTGCGCGTCTGGCAGTTCGGCTCTGCCATGGTGATCTTCCTGGCTGCCCTGCAGAACGTGCCGCAGTCGCAGTACGAAGCGGCGATGATTGACGGTGCCTCCAAATGGCAGATGTTCATGAAAGTGACCGTGCCGCTGATCACGCCGGTTATCTTCTTCAACTTCATTATGCAGACCACCCAGGCGTTCCAGGAATTTACCGGTCCGTATGTTATTACCGGCGGTGGACCAACCTACTCCACCTACCTGTTCTCACTCTACATCTACGATACCGCATTCAAGTACTTTGACATGGGTTACGGCGCTGCACTGGCCTGGATCCTCTTCCTGGTGGTCGCTGTCTTTGCCGCTATCGCCTTTAAGTCTTCGAAATACTGGGTCTTCTACTCCGCCGATAAGGGAGGCAAAAATGGCTGATATTCAACAACTCTCCACGGCGAGAAGTATCGCAGAGCGTGAAGTGGCGCGTACCCAGCGTCGTGAAAAAATTAGCGCCACCATTCGCTATGTGATCCTGCTGTTTGTTGGCCTGCTGATGCTCTATCCGCTGGTGTGGATGTTCTCGGCGTCGTTCAAACCGAACCACGAGATCTTCACCACCCTCAGCCTGTGGCCCGCACACGCCACCTGGGACGGCTTTGTAAACGGCTGGAAAACCGGTACCGAGTACAACTTCGGCCATTACATGCTGAACACCTTTAAGTATGTGATCCCGAAAGTGATCCTGACCATTATCTCCTCCACCATCGTGGCGTACGGCTTTGCCCGCTTCGAGATCCCGTGGAAGAAGTTCTGGTTCGCGACGCTGATTACCACCATGTTGCTGCCAAGCACCGTACTGCTGATCCCGCAGTACCTGATGTTCCGTGAAATGGGCATGCTGAACAGCTATATGCCGCTCTACCTGCCGCTGGCCTTCGCCACGCAAGGGTTCTTCGTCTTCATGCTGATCCAGTTCCTGCGCGGCGTACCGCGTGACATGGAAGAGGCCGCGCAGATTGACGGCTGTAACTCCATTCAGGTGCTCTGGTACGTGGTGGTGCCAATCCTGAAGCCGGCCATTATCTCCGTGGCACTGTTCCAGTTCATGTGGTCAATGAACGACTTTATCGGGCCGCTGATTTATGTCTACAGCGTGGATAAATACCCGATTGCACTGGCTCTGAAAATGTCCATCGACGTCACCGAAGGGGCGCCGTGGAACGAAATTCTGGCAATGGCGAGCATCTCCATTCTGCCATCCATCATTGTCTTCTTCCTGGCACAGCGCTACTTCGTACAGGGCGTAACCAGCAGCGGAATTAAAGGTTAAGAGGGAAATATCATGGCTGAAGTGATTTTCAACAAACTGGAAAAGGTCTACTCCAACGGCTTCAAAGCGGTACATGCTATCGACCTTTCAATCGCTGAAGGTGAGTTCATGGTCATCGTCGGCCCTTCCGGCTGCGCGAAGTCCACTACCCTGCGTATGCTGGCCGGTCTGGAGACCATCAGCGGCGGTGAAGTGCGTATCGGCGATAAAATCGTTAACAACCTCGCGCCAAAAGAGCGCGGGATTGCGATGGTGTTCCAGAACTATGCGCTCTACCCACACATGACCGTGCGGGAAAACCTCGCCTTCGGCCTGAAGCTGAGCAAGCTGCCTAAAGCGCAGATTGAGGCCCAGGTGAACGAAGCGGCAAAAATCCTTGAGCTGGAAGAGCTGCTCGACCGCCTGCCGCGTCAGCTTTCGGGCGGTCAGGCGCAGCGTGTGGCCGTCGGCCGTGCGATTGTGAAAAAGCCAGACGTGTTCCTGTTCGACGAACCGCTCTCCAACCTCGACGCCAAACTGCGTGCCTCGATGCGTATCCGTATTTCGGATCTGCACAAGCAGCTGAAGGCCTCCGGCAAACCGGCGACCACCGTCTACGTGACGCACGACCAGACCGAAGCGATGACCATGGGCGACCGCATCTGCGTGATGAAGCTCGGCCACATCATGCAGGTAGATACCCCGGACAACCTGTATCACAAACCGAAAAACATGTTCGTCGCGGGCTTTATCGGCTCACCGGAGATGAACATCCGCGCCAGCAAGCTGGTGCAACAGGAGGGTCAACTGGCTCTGACCATCGGCAACCAGACCATGCCGTTAAGCCCTGAGCTAAAAGAGAAAGTGGCCGGTCACGCGGATAAGGAGATTTTCTACGGCATTCGCCCTGATTTTGTCTCTATCTCCGATGAGCCGTTCGCTGAAGGTTGCTGCACCGGTGAGATGGTCCGCGCCGAAAATATGGGCCATGAATTCTTTGTTTACCTGAAAGTTGGCGAGTACGAACTGACAGCCCGAATTCCTTCCGATGAAGCTAAACCCATGATCAACAAGGGCCTTCACCGTAAGGTTTACTTTAAGTTTGATATGAATAAGTGTCATATTTTTGACGCAAAAACTGAACAGAACATCTCTCTTTAATGGAGTTATAAAAATGAAAAAAGTGCTTTTAAGCGCCGTTATCTCCGCTACCTTTGGAATGAGTGCCCTACCCACTTTTGCTGCGGACAGCACCGATCTGCGTATGTCCTGGTGGGGCGGCAATGGCCGTCACCAGGTCACGCTGAAAGCCCTGGAAGAGTTCCACAAACAGCACCCGGACATTAACGTGAAGTCGGAATACACCGGCTGGGATGGTCACCTCTCGCGTCTGACCACGCAGATTGCGGGCGGCACCGAGCCGGACGTGATGCAGACTAACTGGAACTGGCTGCCGATCTTCTCTAAAACCGGCGACGGCTTCTACGACCTGAACAAAATGAAGGATGTGATCGATCTGTCCCAGTTCGATCCAAAAGAGCTGCAGACGACCACGGTCAACGGCAAGCTGAACGGTATTCCGATCTCCGTGACCGCGCGCGTCTTCTACTTCAACGATGAAACCTGGAAAAAAGCGGGCGTCGAATACCCGAAAACCTGGGATGAGCTGATGGCAGCGGGTAAAGCCTTCGAGAGCAAACTGGGTAAACAGTACTACCCGGTTATTCTCGAGCACCAGGATACCCTGGCGCTGCTGAACTCCTACATGATCCAGAAGTACAACATCCCGGCGGTGGACGAGAAGGCGAAAAAATTCTCCTACACCAAAGAGCAGTGGGTTGAGTTCTTCCAGACCTATAAAAAGCTGATCGACAGCCATGTCATGCCGGACACCAAGTACTATGCGTCGTTCGGTAAGAGCAATATGTATGAGATGAAGCCGTGGATCGAGGGTGAATGGGGCGGCACCTATATGTGGAACTCCACCATCAAAAAATATTCCGACAACCTGAAGCCACCAGCGAAGCTGGAGCTGGGCAGCTACCCAATGCTGCCGGGTGCAACCGATGCGGGTCTGTTCTTCAAGCCAGCACAGATGCTCTCTATCGGTAAATCGACCAAGAACCCGGAAGCGGCCGCGAAAGTGATCAACTTCCTGCTGAACAGCAAAGAAGGTGTTGAGACGCTGGGCCTGGAGCGTGGCGTACCGCTGAGCAAAGTGGCGGTGAAATACCTGACCGAAAATGGCGCTATCAAAGAGGACGATCCGGCGGTTGCGGGTCTGCGTCTGGCGCAGTCTCTGCCAGCGAAACTCTCTGTGTCGCCATACTTTGATGACCCGCAGATCGTGGCACAGTTCGGTACCTCGCTGCAGTACATCGACTATGGCCAGAAAACCGTTGAAGAGACAGCCGCTGACTTCCAGCGTCAGGCTGAACGTATCCTGAAACGCGCAATGCGCTAATTCCCATACGTTATCAATACCCTACCGTTATGCGGTGGGGTATTTTTTTATCTGAAGGAACATACTATGAAAGGAAAAATCATTCCCCTGCGTTTTCGACCTCGTCAGGACAGTGAAACCGGACACGAGGTGATCCGCCTGACGCCCCCGCACATCATCTGTCACCGTAACTACTTCTATCAAAAATGTTTTACCCGTGATGGCAGCAAGCTCATCTTTGGCGGCGCCTTTGAGGGCCACTGGAACTACTACCTGCTGGACATTGCGCAGCAGCAGGCGATCCAGCTTACCGAGGGTGCCGGAGATAACACCTTTGGCGGCTTCCTCTCCACGGACGATCGCTCGCTGTGGTATCTGAAAAACAGCCGCGAACTGCGGCGCGTCGACCTCGGGAGTCTGGAGGAGTATGTGGTCTATGAGGTCGATGACGACTGGGTGGCCTACGGTACCTGGGTGGCGAACTCGGACTGCACGAAGCTGGTAGGTATCGAGATTAAAAAAAGCGACTGGCAGCCGCTCACCGACTGGAGCAAATTCCGCGCGTTTTACTTTACCCACCCGGAATGCCGCCTGATCAATATCGACCTGCAAACCGGCGAACGCCGCGTGATTTTGCAGGAAAAGCGCTGGCTCGGACACCCGATCTACCGTCCTTTTGACGATAATACCGTGGCGTTTTGTCACGAAGGGCCTCGGGATGCGATCGACGCCCGCATGTGGCTGATTAACGAGGATGGCAGCAATCTGCGCAAGGTGCGCCAGCATGCTGAGGGGGAGAGTTTTACCCACGAGTTCTGGGTGCCGGACGGCTCCGCGCTCTATTACGTGGCGCACAAGGAGAACGATCCTCAGCGCTATCTGTTCAGCGCCGATCCCGCCACCCTGGAAAATCGCCAGCTGATGGCGATCCCGCCCTGCTCCCATCTGATGAGTAACCACGACGGGTCGCTGATCGTCGGCGACGGTGCGCCACACAACACCGGCAATATCAGCCTGAACGATCCCTTTATCTGGGTGTTCGATATTGCCAAAGGCACGCAAACCGCCATCTGCCAGCACAACACCAGCTGGAAAGTGCTCGACGGCGACCGCCAGGTGACCCATCCGCATCCGTCATTTTCACCGGATAATCAGTGGGTGCTCTATACCTCCGACGAAGAAGGGATGCCGGCGCTCTATCTCGCCCGGGTGTAAAAAAGCCGGGCGGCGGCTACGCCTTACCCGGCCTACAAATCACGGCATTTGACCCCGTAGGCCCGACAAGCGAAGCGCCGCCGGGCGTTGCCGCATCAGGCTTGCTGCAACAAAAAAGCCGGGTGGCGGCTGCGCCTTACCCGGCCTACGAATCACAGCATTTGACCCCGTAGGCCCGGCAAGCGAAGCGCCGCCGGGCATTGCCGCATCAGGCTCATTGCAACAAAAAAGCCGGGTGGCGGCTGCGCCTTACCCGGCCTACGAATCACAGCATTTGACCCCGTAGGCCCGGCAAGCGAAGCGCCTCCGGGCGTTGCCGTATCAGGCTTGCTGCAACAAAAAGCCGGGTGGCGGCTACGCCTTACCCGGCCTACAAAACCCCATGCCCGGCAAGCGCCGCCGGGCAATCTGCTATACCCCAATATTCCGTAACTTCTCCCCTGTCATCAGCTTGCGCTCAATGTGCTCCAGGGTGACGCCTTTCGTTTCCGGAACCAGCCAGAAGGTGATGCCAATAAATGCCACGTTCAGCACCGTATAAAGCCAGAAGGTTCCCGCCGCGCCGATCGCATCCAGCAGGGTCAGGAAGGTGGCGCCAATGATCATGTTCGACACCCAGTTAGTGGTGGTGGAACAGGTGATCCCAAAGTCGCGGCATTTCAGGGGCTGAATTTCTGAGCAGAGGATCCACACCACCGGCGCGGCACTCATCGCGTAACCGGCGATGCACATCATCGTCATACCCACGGACAACCAGGATAAGCCGCTGGACGCCGTACCGTTATCAAACTGCATCAGACAATAGCCCAGAATCAGCGTCCCCAGCGCCATCACGCTGAAACCAATTTTAAGGGCAGGCTTACGGCCCGCTTTATCGACGGTAAATACTGCAATAAAGGTGGCAAACATAAAGGTCAGCCCCACCACCAGCGTGGCGATCATCTGCTGCTCGGTGGTGGTGAATCCGGCCATTTTAAAAATACGTGGCGCGTAATACATGATGATGTTCATGCCGGTAAACTGCTGCATCGCCTGCAGCAGCATGCCGAGAAATACCGCACGGCGCACGTTGCGGTTGACTTTGAACAACGACCAGCCCCCCTGTTTAAGCTTGAGGCTTTCGCGGATCTCGTTCAGCTCTTCACGCGCTTTCTCAGAGGTATCGCGCAGCATCCGCAGCACTTCTTCCGCCTCGACGTGTCGCCCTTTTTGCGCCAGCCACCGTGGACTGTTGGGCAAAAAAATCACCAGCACAATCAGCAATATTGCCGGTAATGCCAGTACACCCAGCATGGCGCGCCAGTTGCCGCTGTAGCTGAAATACGTATCAGAAAGAAAGGCCAGCACAATTCCGAGGGTCACCATCAGCTGGTACATGCTGATCATTTTGCCGCGCACGTCCTCGCTCGCCATCTCTGACAGATAAAGGGGGGCGGTATAGGAGGCAATACCCACGGCCACGCCCAGCAGCACGCGAGAAAGCAGTAACGCTTCAACGCCTGTGGCAAATGCGGAACCCAATGAGCCGACCACAAACAGAATGGCTCCCACCATCAGGCTATATTTTCGGCCCAGGCGGAATGAGAGCCAGCCATTGAACAAGGCTCCCACGGCTGCGCCCAGCATCATACTGCTCACCACCCACTCCTGCAGTCGATTGCTGAGCGTAAAGTGATCGGTGATAAAGGGTAACGCACCGGCAATGACGCCGATATCCAGCCCAAACAGTAAACCGGCTACCGCCGCGGACACAGAAACAAACAGGTTCATCCTTCGGGTATCACGAAGGGCGCGGGGCATAAAGGTAGAGTCATTTATAGATGTCATATTTTCCTGCCTGAACAGCTTAAGACGTTAATCGAAATTACGAGAAACCCTAAAAATGTGTCAGGTCGTATAACGTGAAAATATGGATTTTTCAGCTAGCAAGGTTCGAACTGTGATGGACATTACACTTTAAAACAAGCGTGAAAATTACTCAATTATTGTTAACTCACTGATTTATAGAAATTAAATGTGTGATCCATGCAATTTTCGTAAAATGCTTATGGATTTTTCTATTTTTGCAATATGGACAATGGCTTATCCAGGTCAAAAAAAACCTCCGCCCTGGGGCAGAGGTTTTTGACCTGAGCAGGTATTAACGCGCCAGCCAGCCGCCATCAACCGCTACGGTGTAGCCATTGATATAGTCAGATGCGCTGGAGGCCAGGAACACCACCGGCCCCATCAGATCGCTTGGCAGACCCCAACGACCCGCAGGGATACGCTCGAGGATAGCTGCGCTACGCTCTTCGTCAGCACGTAGCTGCTGGGTGTTGTTGGTGGCCATGTAGCCCGGCGCAATGGCGTTTACGTTGATGTTGTGCTGCGCCCATTCGTTCGCCAGCAGACGGGTTACGCCCATAACGCCGCTCTTGGAAGCGGTATAAGAAGGCACACGGATGCCGCCCTGGAAGGAGAGCATGGAGGCGATGTTAATGATTTTGCCGCCGTTGCCCTGCGCGATGAAGTGCTTCGCCGCCGCCTGAGACATGAAGAATACGCTCTTGATGTTCAGGTTCATGACGTCATCCCAGTCCTGCTCGCTGAAGTTGATCGCATCTTCACGACGGATCAGACCGGCGTTGTTCACCAGAATGTCGATTTTACCGAATTCCGCAACCGCACGGTCAAGCAGCTCAGGGATAGCGTCGATCTTACGCAGGTCAGCGGTCAGGCTCAGGAAACGACGGCCCAGCGCGGTTACACGCTCGATGGTCTCCTGCGGCTCAACGATGTTGATCCCCACGATGTCGCAGCCCGCTTCTGCCAGCCCCAACGCCATGCCCTGACCGAGGCCAGTGTCACAACCGGTCACAACCGCAACTTTACCTTGCAAAGAAAATGCATCCAGAATCATTTTTTATCCTTAGTCTTTCAGCGCCTGAACGAACAGGCAAGTTTATGCTTAACTGTCCGCGACTAGCGCAGATCCTTAACGGCAACGTGGTCCATATCATCGAAGACCTGGTTTTCACCTACCATGCCCCAGATGAAGGTATAGGCACGCGTGCCTACGCCGGAGTGAATAGACCAGCTTGGAGAGATGACCGCCTGCTCGTTATGCATCACGATATGGCGTGTCTCCTGCGGCTGACCCATCATATGGAATACACAGGCGTCTTCTTCCATATTGAAGTAGAAGTACACTTCCATGCGGCGCTCGTGGGTATGGCACGGCATGGTGTTCCACAGGTTGCCTGGCTCAAGCTCGGTCAGGCCCATGCTGAGCTGGCAGGTTTCCAGCACATCTGGAACGAAGTATTTGTTGATGGTGCGGCGGTTGCTAGTGAGGTTGTCACCCAGGGTGACCGGAGCAACGTCTGCCGGGGTCACTTTTTTGGTTGGGTAGGTAGTATGTGCCGGGGCGCAGTTGTAGTAGAACTTCGCCGGTTTGTTGCTATCGACGCTGGCAAATACCACTTCCTGTGCGCCTTTCCCGACGTACAGCGCATCGCGATGGCCGATCTCATAGCACTGACCGTCAACGGTAATGGTGCCCGGGCCGCCAATGTTGATCACGCCCAACTCGCGACGCTCCAGGAAGAAGCTGACGCCAAGCTGCTTGCCCACTTCCCCACCCACAGAAACCGTTTTGGCAACTGGCATAATGCCGCCAACGATGATGCGGTCAATGTGGCTGTACACCATGGTGTATTCATCTGCGACAAACACTTTCTCAACTAAAAACTCATCACGCAGACCCTGGGTATCCAGCGTTTTTGCATGCGCGCTGTGGATGCTTTGTCTGACTTCCACATTAACCTCCAGAATTTATCGGCCGCGACGGCCTGGATAATTAACAAAACGGTGTTCCGTTTTCATGATGAGCACATATTATCTGCTGTGAAATAGGTTTTCAATTACATTCAAAACGATGTTTCACTTTTTCTGTATGATAATCTCAAAACTGTAGTTCCGATCACGATTGTCAGGGAGTTGACAAGCTTTTCTTAGATTATTTTTTTAAATCCAGTCAGTTATTTTTTATATTAAACAAAAGGTTATAAAAAAATAAAAAATGGATGAGGTCATGAGAAAAAACTGAACAAAATTAATCATATTGATGAATCAGCACGCTTTTCCTTCAGAAGTGCGCCACCAGTCACACACAGTGAAACATTGTTTTGATATTTTAACACCCAGTTTTTAAACTCATATTTACCGATCGGACCGCAGGCGCGATCCTGCCGTCGAATTCAAGGAGCGCATCATGGCAAAAGGTATGCGGGTCAAACTGAACTATGAGGTCAGCCGCGATCCGGATACAGGCGTGGAAGTGACCCGCCTGACCCCCCCTGAAGTTACCTGTCACCGTAACTACTTCTATCAAAAGTGCTTTTTCAACGATGGCAGCCACCTGCTGTTTGCGGGTGAATTCGATGGCCACTGGAACTACTATCTGCTGGATCTGAAAAACGCCGAAGCGGTGCAGTTAACCGAAGGCGCAGGCGATAACACCTTTGGCGGCTTCCTCTCACCGGATGATAAATCCCTCTATTACGTTAAGAATGATCGCACCCTGCGGGAAGTCAATCTGACCACCCTAGAGGAGCGTGAAGTCTATCGCGTCAGCGACGACTGGGTCGGCTATGGCACCTGGGTGGCCAACAGCGACTGCACCAAACTGGTGGGCATCGAAATTGCGAAGAGCGACTGGACGCCGCTCAACGACTGGAAAATCTTCCACGACTTCTTCCATAAAGGCCCACACTGCCGCCTGCTGAGGGTCGATCTGCAGACCGGTGAAAGCAGCGTAATCCATGAAGAGAAGAACTGGCTGGGCCACCCGATTTACCGTCCGTTTGACGACAGTACCGTCGCGTTCTGTCATGAAGGCCCGCACGATCTGGTGGATGCCCGTATGTGGATGGTCAACGAAGACGGCAGCAACGTTCGCAAGGTGAAAGAGCACGCCCAAGGCGAAAGCTGCACCCATGAATTCTGGGTACCGAATGGCTCAGCGCTGGTCTATGTCTCTTACCTGAAAGGTGAGCAAGGCCGTACCGTGTATAGCTTCAATCCGGATACCGGTGAGAACCGCGCGGTCATGAAGATGCCTGCCTGTTCACACCTGATGAGTAACTTTGACGGCACGCTGCTGGTCGGTGATGGTTCCGGTACGCCGGTCGATGTGAAAGATACCAGCGGCTATACCATCGATAACGATCCGTATCTTTATGCATTCGACGTGGCGAAAGAGGCGTATTTCCGTATCGCGCGTCACGATACCTCCTGGGCAACCGTGGCAAACAGCCGTCAGGTCACTCACCCGCACCCCTCCTTTACCCCGGATGATAAAGCGGTGCTGTTTAGTTCCGATAAAGATGGCAAACCTGCTCTCTATATTGCGAAGCTTCCTGAGCAACCAGAAATGTTGCGAGAATAATGTTTGTGTTTGTGTTCCTGTAACTGGCCTTGCCCTCCTTTATGGAGGGCTTTTTTTTATCCGCTGAAAAGGCATAAACCGCAAAAATAATACATTACAGACGCAAAAAAACCGGCTCCTGAGAGCCGGTTTATCCCGGAGGTATTGCTTATTATTAGAATGAATAAGCTACGCCGACACGAAGACGGGTCTGACGCTCATCGGTGTCTTTCACACCAACGTTACCCACTTCGCCATACGGAGCCCAGTTCTTATCAATTTTGTACGCCAGCTTAACGTTATATTCCTGGGAGTAATCTTTATTGTTGTTACGAATATTCCCTTCTGTACTTTTCGCGTATACGTAGTTCAGCTCGGTACGCCAGTCGCCCATTACCCAACCAACCCAGGCGTCGCCACGGTTAACTTTATCGTCGTCTTTATTCGCGCTTGACGGATAACGGGTGTAGTCATAGCGATAACGGGCAGCCACATAGAAGCCATTATCGAAGCTATATTGCGCGTGCAGATAGGGTTTATAAATGGTGAAGCTGTCTTTACTTTCGAGCGTAAAGCCTGGTGTTAACGCAATGTTCTGGTTCGCTTTCCAGCGCCAGCTAATCTGATCTTCATGGCCGTTACCCACCACGTCCGCAAATGGCTGGTCAGCTTTATCGCCGCCAGATTTCCATTTTGCTTCTACAGAGAAACCAAAGCCATTTTCGAAACGGTGCGAAACCGAAACACGGTCGGCGTTCGAGCCGCTATCGATATATTCGTGACGCAGATCCACGGTGACAGCCTGAGCTGCGAAAGAAGCGCCAATAAGTGAAGCAAGGACCAGAGATTTCTTAAACATGGAAAAACCCTCGTTTAAAATGATGTTTCGTTTTTATGGAATTGCATTTTATTTTTTAATAAACGTAATTTTAGTGATCTCGATCGTAATTATCTGTTTCATTTTTTTTGGCAAACCCAGCCGTGAGCAATATCAACAAATGTTGACTTTTAAGGGGAATTTAAAGGATCGCGATCACACTAAATCGTTATTAGCGATTCAAGGAATAAGTTAACTATTTTGCGGATAATTGAGATTTTACTGACAGGAGGTAAAAATATGATGAAGCTCACAAACATATAAGCCTCCGGGATCGGAGGCTTATTTGGATTGATATATATCAACGCGAATTATCTTTCTATAGCCAACGCCACGCCCTGTCCGCCGCCGATACACAGCGTAGCCAGCCCTTTACGCGCATCGCGTTTTACCATCTCATGCACCAGTGAGACCAGGATACGGCAGCCCGATGCGCCAATGGGGTGACCCAGGGCGATCGCTCCACCGTTAACATTCACCCGGCGTTCGTCCCACTCCAGCATTTTGCCCACCGACAGCGCCTGGGCAGCAAAGGCTTCGTTCACTTCGATCAAATCCACATCCGCCAGCTGCCAGCCTGCCCGTTCAAGACAGCGGCGCGTGGCGTGAACCGGGGCGATCCCCATTAAGGCGGGATCAACACCCACGCTGGCAAAGGCTTTGATGCGCGCCAGTACCGGCAGATTCAGCGCTTCGGCTTTGCTCTCGCTCATCATCATCACTGCGGCGGCCCCGTCATTAATCGAGGAGGCATTCCCGGCGGTGACCGACCCGGTGAGCTCAAAGGCAGGGTTCAGCAGCGCCAGCCCCTCTGCGCTGGCATCGGTGCGCGGCTGTTCATCTGTATCCACCAGCAGGTTCTCCCCGCCCTGCTTCTGGGCGACAACCGGTACGATCTCGTCGCGAAAACGGCCCGCGTCGATGGCCGCCCGGGCCTTATGCTGGGAACTGAGGGCATAGGCGTCCTGCAGCTCACGGGAGATGCCATATTCACGCGCCAGGTTCTCTGCCGTGACCCCCATATGGTAATCGTTGAAGGCATCCCACAGCCCGTCATGCACCAGGCTGTCGATAAGCTGGCTGTTGCCCAGTTGCGCCCCGGTACGGCTGTCGGTGAGCACGTGCGGGGCACGGCTCATGTTCTCCTGGCCGCCCGCGATCACCACATCGGCTTCGCCGCACTGGATCGCCTGGGTCGCCAGATGCAGCGCCTTCAAACCGGAGCCGCACACGTCGTTGATGGTGATGGCAGAGACGGTATTGGGTAATCCTCCCTTCAGCGCCGCCTGGCGGGCAGGGTTTTGCCCGGCGCCTGCGGTCAGCACCTGACCGAGGATCACTTCGTCTATCTCGTGTCCCTCAATGCCGCTTCGCTCCACCAGCGCGCGAACCACCACGCTGCCTAACTCAACCGCCGAGTGGCGTGAGAGCGCTCCCTGGAAACAGCCGATTGCGGTACGCAATGCACCCACTATCACGACGTCTTTCATCTCTACCTCTGCGCAAAATGACACCGCTCATAGTAGAGGATTGTTATCAACTAATGATGTAATTGTTTAAAAAAAGTGAGTTTTATCACAAAGGATTCTGGAGGGCCGAGAGAAATGGTTGCTCAGCCGATACCGGGAAACTTAACCTGCGCGGGCGCAGGGCAAGGCGGGTCAAGATCTCCAGTACTGGGTTAAGGCGGGCGAGTTTCCATTGACCGGATCCCGCTCAGGAAAGGGCAACGCAACGATCCGCGCCAGCATGGCCGGCGTCGCCGCCTGCTTGCAGAGATCAACATCCGTCCCCGGCGGATAGGCACCCACCACCAGAAAATCGTCGGTTGCAGATATCCGGCAGTGCCCGGTTCCGGCAGGCAATAACAGTGCGTCTCCCGCTTCTGCTTCGATCTCTTCGCCCCCAGGTCCGCCAACGATGAGGCGTGCCGCCCCCCGGGCAATACCTAAGACTTCATGCCCATTAGAGTGGTAGTGGTGATAATCAAAAACCCCATCGCGCCACTGAGGCGGCCAACCGTTGTCGGCAAATCGTTGTTCAAACTGGCTTGCGCGATCGCCATCCGTTATCACCCCTTTATAGAGCAGCACCGGCAAATGGGGATTATTCGGCACCCACTCTCTGGCGGAGAGCATCAGCGTCCGGGGTGTGATTCTCGTTTTAGCGGTCATGGTCTCTTCTCAGTCAGTTATTACACTCCGCTAAGTGTAGTTCGTTTCAATGTCGCCACTGACGGGGGCAGAGATCACCGTGGATCCGCTTTTTGCTGTAAATAATGGCGCAGCCAGTTGCCTGCCGTTCCCGGCGGGGAGCGTTTATTCCAGACCAGATCGATCGCCACCGAGCGCGGCCAGCCCGGCACATTGAGCTGCACCAGCGCTTTCGCCGGCGCAAACTCCTCTACCAGCGCGCAAGGCAGCGCGCACCAGCCAAATCCCTGAACCGCCATGCTGAGCAACATCAGGTAGTTAGGTGCCGACCAGACCGGCCCCTGCGCCAGCACCGGTTCACGCTCCAGATAGGTATTCAGGCGCAGCTCCCGCCAGCTGTGCAGTTCATCGTGCTCCGTTCGCGCCTGCGCGGCCAGCGGATGGCTGGCTGACGTATAAATCGCCATATGGGTCTGCATGGGAAGGCGAACGGCGGCAATGTCGGTGGGATAGTTTTCCCGCGCCTCGGTGAGGCCAATCTGCGCCCGCCCTTTTTGCAGCAGATCGATGACATCTTCCTCTTCGCCAATCAGACACTCAAATTCGGTATGGGGAAAACGCTCATCAAAACGAAACAGCATCTCCTCCAGCACATCCGGATGCAGGGTATCGGAGAGGACAAAGGTGAGCCGTGCTTCGGTCTCTTCGCTAAGGGATACCGCCAGTTCATCCAGCCGCGCGCTGGCCGCCAGAATCGACTGCACATAGCCCAGCACCTGCTTGCCCTGGGCGGTAAGTACCGGCTGGCGGGCACTGCGGTCGAACAGGGCAAAACCCAGGTCATCCTCCAGATGGGCGATGGCGGTGCTGATGGTGGACTGGCTTTTCCGCAGGCGGCGGGCCGCAGCGGAAAAAGAGCCCGCAGCAACCGTCTCGACAAATGCTGTTAACGCTTCGGGTGAGTAGCGCATGATGTATCTACTTTATCGATGGAATCTCACTTTTATATATCACTTTTAGCGATAAAAATAGCCGCATGATTGGCCGTCCGGGCTTGTTTTTGAGGTAAGAGATTATGCAGCACAACGATGTTCAGCGCAGAAAACTGCCGGAACGCATTTTTCACGCCGTCTGTTTTGAGGGTATTGCCACGGCGATCCTGGCCCCGACCACCGCGTGGCTGATGCAGCGCCCCATACTGGAGATGGGCGGGTTAACTGTTCTCCTCGCCACCACGGCGATGATCTGGAACATCATCTTCAACTACCTGTTCGACAGGCTGTGGCCGCGGCATAAGGTGCCTCGCACCGCGAAAGTCCGCGCCCTGCACGCGCTGGGTTTTGAAGTCGGGTTCATCTTTATCGGCGTCGGGATTGTATCGCTGGTGCTGGGCGTGAGCCTGCTTCAGGCCTTCACCTTAGAGATTGGCTTCTTTATTTTCTTCTTGCCGTACACCATGGTTTATAACTGGGCGTACGATACCCTGCGCGATCGCATGATTAAGCGACGCCAACAGCGGCAGGCTGCCACCTCTTAACTCCTCCGGCCGGAAATGCTTTCCGGCCCGCTTAAAACCGTTCCAACCGCCAGGCCAACTGTTGATTATGGTAAAATAGTCTCCTTTTTGTTGTTTTTATAGTTGATACGTTTATCTCATGTCGAAAATCTGGTCTAAAGAAGAGACCCTATGGAGCTTTGCCCTCTACGGCACTGCCGTGGGCGCAGGAACTTTGTTTCTGCCCATCCAGCTAGGGTCTGCAGGGGCTATCGTCCTGCTCATCACCGCCCTTGTGGCATATCCATTCACCTACTGGCCCCACAAAGCGTTATGCCAGTTCATCCTCTCTGCAAAAGCCAAAGGTAGCGAAGGGATCACCGGCGCGGTGACCTACTACTACGGGAAAAAGATCGGCAACCTGATCACCACGCTCTACTTTATCGCCTTTTTTGTGGTGGTGCAGATTTATGCCGTGGCGATCACCAACTCGCTGACCGAACAGCTGGCGAAGCATATGACGGTGGACACCACCGTGCGGGTGCTGGTCAGTCTGGGCGTCGTGCTGACGTTGAACCTGATCTTTTTGATGGGGCGGCATGCCACCATCCGGGTGATGGGTTTTCTGGTATTCCCGCTGATCGCTTACTTCCTGCTGGTGTCGCTCTATCTCACCCACAGCTGGCAACCCGCGCTGCTCACCAGCCAGATGAGCGTTGATAAGCACACTCTGCACCAGGTGTGGATCTCCATTCCGGTGATGGTGTTCGCCTTTAGCCATACGCCGATTATTTCAACCTTTGCCGTCGACCGGCGGGAGAAATATGGCGAGGCCGCCATGGGCAAATGTACCCGCATCATGAAGGTGGCCTACCTGGTTATCTGCCTGAGCGTGCTCTTCTTCGTCTTCAGCTGTCTGATGTCGATCCCACCCTCTTACATCGTCGCCGCGAAAGAGGAAGGGGTCACCATCCTCTCGGCGCTCTCGATGATGCCCTCCTCCCCTTCCTGGCTTGGGATCTCCGGGATTGTTGTCGCCATCATCGCGATGTCGAAGTCGTTTCTCGGCACCTATTTCGGGGTGATTGAGGGCGCGACGGAGATGGTGAAATCATCATTAAATCAGGTTGGGGTGAAGAAAAGCCGGGCCTTTAATCGGGCCGTGTCGGTGATGGGCGTATCATTAATCACCTTTGCGGTGTGCTGCATTAATCCCAATGCCATCTCGATGATCTACGCCATCAGCGGGCCGCTTATCGCCATGATTTTGTTCATCATGCCGACTCTGTCGACCTTCCTCATTCCGGCGCTGAAGCCCTACCGCTCCGTCGGCAATGTGCTGACGCTAATTATCGGGGTGTTATGCGTGTCGGTGATGTTTATCGCTTAAAAAAGAGAACCTGCAGCGCGCTGCTGCAGGTTCAGAATCAGGCGCGGATATCGTCATACTCGCGGGTGTTATCAAACTCATGTTTGGCGAACGGGCAGAGGGGAATAATTTTACGGTTTTCGGCACGCATCTTTTCCACCACCCTTGCCACCAGCTGTTTGCCCACGCCCTGCCCTTTCAGGCTGGGATCGACATCGGTATGCTCAATGATACTGAGGTGCTCGCCGGTGGGGACAAAGACGATCTCCGCAACCTGATTGCCTTCGGCATCGTTCACGTAAAACTTGTTATGGCCTTCCTGAATATCCATGGTTTCTCGCTTATTTGTGGCGGTATTTAAGTGCGCCGCTTGGGCAGGTATCGATCACACGCACGACCGTATCGACATCCACTTCGTCAGGGATGATCCACGGTTTACGTTTCAGATTGAAGAGCTTAGCGCTGCCGCGCACGCAGTTTCCCGCGTGTTGGCAGATGCCGGTATTGAAGTAGACGTCAATTTTCTCACCGGTATAGGCCCGGTATCCCGCCTCCAGCAGTTCATTATCCATGACATTGCCTCTGAATTATTATGGTTGGGATTAAGCATAGCGCGACATCTCTATTCAACCTGCTCGTTTAAAAATAAACAACATTAATCTGCAATCTGGCTACCCACGCTGGATAATTAACGCTGTTTTTCAGTAATACAGGTCAGATAATGAGAAAGATATCCCCGCTCATACTGGTATTTAGTATGGTTTTTATCACCGGCTGTAGCAGCCCGGAACCGGACAAAGTTGAACAGATCAACAGATTGCATATTCCATTAGTTCTGCCCGGCAGCAAAGCCCCACCGGCACAGACATCCCATATCGCCTCGCTGTACAATTCCAATAAACAGGATATAGAGAGGCTTACCGACACGCTAAAAAAGCAATATTTACAGGATGTAAAACCCAAAGAGATATTTGAAATGGATAGCGATGTACAGCCCGTCTACGCTTCTCTTTCCCGATTAGAAGCATTAGCCATGATGAATCAGCAATACCTTAAAGATAAGAATGAAATGGGGTTACAGCAGATACATATTGCGCTCAAACCGGTTATTACCGGCTAATCTTCGATAAAAAAACCCGGCAGGTTAATGCCGGGTTTAAAGCGTTCCAGAATTTTATTTATTGCTGATCTCTACCACCACCCGTCGATCCGGGGACAGACAACCAATCAGCGCGTTGCCGCTCTGACCATTACATTGCGCTCCTGTCACGGACTCACTCGCACCGCGGCCTGCTGTGGTGATGTTTTGCGCCGGAATGCCCAGCGCAACCAGTTCATCAGCTACAGCCTGCGCGCGGCGTTCAGAGAGTTGCAGATTGTAGTCAGGCGTACCGATACGATCGCTGTAGCCGATAACCACTGTCGACTTGTCGTTGGCAGGCTGTAAACCCGGGCTATTATAGAGCTGGCGAATCGCTGCGTGGCCTTCGCTGGTAAGGTTTGCAGAGTCATAGTCAAACATCACATCGGATTTCAGGTTAAAACGCTGTGGCGCCGGGGCCGGTTCAACGGTAGCCGCGGGAGTGGCGACAACAGGTGCGTCCTCATGCTGACCAAAACGGTAGCTCAGCCCGGCCGTAACCGAACTGACATCACTGCTTACCCCAATCTGATTGGCGTTGCCAACGTTGCTTACCCATTGATACTCAAGGCGGCCCGCCCAGTTTTTGTTAAAGGCATATTCGGTCCCGACAGCAGCTAACGGGCGAACACCGGTTTCAAAGCGATTATGACCGCTTACATCGGATTCAGCCCGGTATCCCATTGCCCCGGCCCGGCCATACAGGTCCCATTTCGGCGTGACGGCATAGCTGGCTTTCAGGGACATCTGGATCCCCTGACTTTTCATTCTGGCGCCGGCGCCGGCGTGATGGCCGTTTAACTGCATATTCCCTAAATAGTCGTAACCACCTTCCACAGCAAGCCAGGAGTTAATCTGGTAACCGGTATAAATACCGCCACTCACATTATCCTGGTCTAAATCAAAATGGTTTGAGCCACTGTTATTATCCAGCGCTTTGCTACCCGTGTTGGTATCGAAATAGTGCGACCAACCCAATTTTCCACCGCTGTACCAGGTTCCGGCATCACCTGCAGCAAAAGCTGCGTTAGCGGTAAAAGCATTTGCGATAATTAACGCAACAATAGTCTTTTTCATAACAATCCCGTTCACACTTACTGTAGATAGATTTCTTTATTAATTTCAGTAGGCAAACGATATAGAAAAAAAGCTGTCAGGTTAATTATCATTCTGTTTAAAATTAAATTTTCAGTTAAAAACTCTCTGGCAAACTCTTTAGTTCCTGAAGATAACCGCCACGTTTAAAGTTGATATATCCCCCTCGTTTCAGGGCAGAAATGACATTTAACACACTGCTGCGGGAAAGCAGCGTTCTGTCCTGAATATAATCGAGGATCGATATACGCATGCGAGTCTGTTCCGGCAGCGTGATCATCTCCAGCAGGTGGTTACGTATCACGGAATAGGTTCGTTGTTGTACCACTAGCGCGTCACGATAAAACAGATAAGCAGTATGGTAGGAGAGCACCGCTGCCACCTCCTCCCATAACCCTTGTTGGGAAATAAGTTCCGCCGCCCGCCCTGCATCAATCCGTAACAGTGTCGACTCAGCTTCGGTGCGCAGAATATGGCCTTTTGTCGGCTGGATCATCTCCGCAATACCAAAAAGATGCGCTTCGTAAACCGTGACAATCAACAGCCCATCAGAGGCACGCAGGATGGATAACTCTCCCTCGATAAAAAAGTAGAGCTGGGGACGTCCTTTGTATGTCCAGGTCATTCGCTTGCGGGGGATGACCTGGAGTTTATCCGCGATCGGCTCAAGCGCCGCAAGCAGACGCTGCATGGCCCCTTCGGGACGAACGGGTGAAATAAGATGCATAGTATGACCTGATAACGTTGGATAGCAGCCAGAATAGCTCTGCGATTTGCGCAGGTTGGCCTCTACTTCTCTCTTCAGATATAGCAATGAATAAACGGCGGGTAAAATTTAGGTTGTTTATTTTTAAATTTTTGCACGACGGGGACGGATGCTGTGTCGCGCTGTTGCAGAGATAAAAGCTGGAGCGGGCGAAGGGAATCGAACCCTCGTATAGAGCTTGGGAAGCTCTCGTTCTACCATTGAACTACGCCCGCTTTGAGGTGCGTAAGGCATTATAGACCTTACGCCTCTGCTGACAAGAGACCGGTTTGCTAAGTGGCGATAAAATAATCACTTAGCACTTCGGTTTACCGCCCGGCGCCGGTAAATAGCGGATCGGATCGATAGCCGTCGCCCGATAGCGGATCTGGAAATGCAGCGCCACGGTATTGGAGCCGGTGCTGCCCATGGTGGCGATCTTCTGCCCCGCCTTCACGTTTTGCCCGTTATTCACCAGCATTGTGTCGTTATGGGCATAGGCGGTGATGTAGTCCTCACCGTGCTTAATCATGATCAAATTGCCATAACCCCGCAGTTGATTGCCGACATAGACAACTTTGCCCGCATCGGAGGCATACACCGGTGCGCCGCGGTTGCCGGCGATATCAATGCCTTTGTTTCCCCCTTCTGCGGTGGAGTACGGGATCACCACTTTGCCGCTGGCAGGCCAGACCCAGCAGCGCTGCCCGACAGGCGGCCAGGAAGATTTCGGTACGGTGTAAGATGGGGTGACCGCAGCGGTTTTACCGCGGCTCTTTGACGAAGACTTTCTGGCCGTACTGCTGGTACCGTTAATCTTCAGCTTTTGCCCCACTTCGATGGTGTAAGGCGGAGAAATATTGTTCAGGCGCGCCAGCTCCTTCACGCTGGTGCCGGTCGCACGCGATATACGGTACAGCGTATCACCGCGTTTAACGGTATACACCGGGCCAGAATCCGATGATTTACTGCCCGCGCATCCCGCCAGCAACAGGGCCAGAATCAGGCAAAACAGAGCAGAAACGGGGTTTTTCGTCGGGCTTCCTGCAAACAAAACAGTTCCTCGGTCAACGTGAATGGCCGCGCTATCATAGCAGCCTCATTACGGATGCCCAAGAGCACCCTGCGCGACAACCAGTGTAGCAGCGATTACGCTCCAGGCCGTGAAGGGCGCAGAAGCCCAGGCTGCAAGAGGCTCACCGCTGCGCTTCGCGACAAACGCCAGGCAATAAAAAAGCCCCGACGCAATATACGCCGGGGCTTTTTCGCAACAGGGATTATTTTACCGGACGCATCGCCGGGAAGAGGATCACGTCGCGGATGGTGTGGCTGTTGGTGAACAGCATCACCATACGGTCGATACCAATACCCAGACCCGCCGTCGGCGGCAGGCCGTGTTCCAGTGCGGTCACGTAATCTTCGTCGAAGAACATCGCTTCGTCGTCACCCGCCGCTTTCGCATCAACCTGATCCTGGAAGCGCTGCGCCTGATCTTCTGCATCGTTCAGCTCGCTAAAGCCGTTGCCGATTTCGCGGCCACCGATGAAGAACTCGAAGCGGTCAGTGATTTCCGGATTCACATCGTTACGACGCGCCAGCGGAGAGACTTCAGCCGGGTATTCGGTAATGAAGGTTGGCTGAATGAGGTGCGCTTCGGCCACTTCTTCGAAGATCTCGGTCACGATACGGCCCAGACCCCAGCTCTTCTCAACCTTGATACCGATGCTCTCAGCGATCGCTTTCGCAGAGTCGAAGTTATCCAGATCGGCCATCTCGGTTTCCGGACGGTATTTCTTGATTGCTTCACGCATTGTCAGCTTAGCGAACGGCTTACCGAAGTCGAACACCTCTTCGCCGTAAGGCACTTCAGTGGTGCCCAGAATGTCCTGCGCCAGGGTGCGGAACAGGGATTCGGTCAGCTCGATCAGATCTTTGTAATCCGCGTAGGCCATATAGAGTTCCATCATGGTGAACTCAGGGTTATGACGAACGGAGATGCCTTCGTTACGGAAGTTACGGTTGATCTCAAATACGCGATCGAAACCGCCCACCACCAGACGCTTCAGATACAGTTCCGGCGCGATACGCAGGTACATGTCCAGGTCCAGGGCGTTGTGATGGGTGATGAATGGACGCGCGGAGGCACCGCCCGGGATCACCTGCATCATCGGGGTTTCCACTTCCATAAAGTCGCGGTTAACCATGAACTGGCGAATACCGGCCATGATCTTAGAGCGAATTTTGAAGGTCTTGCGGGACTCATCGTTAGAGATGAGATCCAGGTAGCGCTGGCGATAGCGCGCTTCCTGATCCTGCAGGCCGTGGAACTTGTCCGGCAGCGGGCGCAGGGCTTTGGTCAGCAGACGCAGCTCGGTGCAGTGGATGGAGAGCTCGCCGGTCTTGGTTTTGAACAGTTTACCTTTCGCGCCCAGGATATCGCCCAGGTCCCACTTTTTGAACTGCTCGTTGTAGATGCCTTCTGGCAGATCGTCGCGAGAAACATACAGCTGAATGCGGCCGCCAACATCCTGCAACGTAATAAAGGAGGCTTTACCCATGATACGACGGGTCATCATACGGCCAGCAACGGCCACTTCGATGTTCAGCGCTTCCAGCTCTTCGTTCTCTTTAGCGTCGAAGTCAGCATGCAGTTGGTCTGAGGTACGATCGCGGCGAAAATCGTTCGGGAACGGCACGCCCTGCTCGCGCAGCGCAGCCAGCTTCTCGCGGCGGGTTTTCAGTTCATTATTAAGATCGGCTACCGCGTCAGCGCCCTGTGCTTGTTGTTCAGACATGTTGGTTCCTCATAACCCTGCTTTCAAACTTGCTTCGATAAATTGGTCCAGGCTGCCATCCAGCACCGCCTGCGTGTTACGGGTTTCGACACCGGTACGCAGGTCTTTGATGCGGGAGTCATCAAGGACGTAAGAACGGATCTGGCTGCCCCAGCCGATATCAGACTTGTTATCTTCCATCGCCTGTTTCTCAGCATTTTTCTTTTGCATCTCCAGCTCATAAAGCTTCGCTTTCATCTGCTTCATGGCCTGGTCTTTGTTTTTATGCTGGGAACGGTCGTTCTGGCACTGTGTCACCAGCCCGGTAGGGATGTGGGTAATACGCACCGCAGATTCCGTACGGTTAACGTGCTGACCACCCGCACCGGATGCGCGGTAGACGTCGATACGCAGATCTGCCGGGTTGATTTCGATGTCGATATCTTCGTCCACTTCCGGATAGACAAACGCGGAGCTGAACGAGGTATGGCGGCGACCGCCGGAGTCGAACGGGCTCTTACGCACCAGACGGTGTACGCCGGTTTCAGTACGCAGCCAGCCGTAGGCATAATCGCCAATGATCTTGATGGTGACAGATTTCAGGCCTGCCACTTCGCCTTCAGACTCTTCGATAATCTCAGTCTTGAAGCCGCGGGCTTCAGCCCAACGCAGATACATGCGGGTCAGCATGCTGGCCCAGTCCTGGGCTTCTGTACCGCCGGAACCGGCCTGGATATCAAGGTAGCAGTCGGCGCTGTCGTACTCGCCGGAGAACATACGACGGAATTCCAGCTGTGCCAGCTTCTCTTCCAGCCCGTCGAGCTCTGCGACAGCTTCGTTGAAGGTCTCTTCGTCGTCGGCCTCAACGGCCAGCTCCAGCAGTCCGGAAACATCATCCAGACCCTGCGCCATTTGATCCAGCGTATCTACGATAGCTTCGAGAGAGGAACGCTCTTTACCCAGCGCCTGTGCGCGTTCAGGTTCGTTCCAGACGTCCGGCTGTTCCAGCTCGGCGTTTACTTCTTCAAGACGCTCTTTCTTGGCATCGTAGTCAAAGATACCCCCTAAGAACGTCGGAGCGCTCGGTGAGGTCCTGAATGCGGTTTTTTACCGGATTAATTTCAAACATGGTCTGTTTTCTTTTATGGACGAGTAAAAATGCGGTGTAAGGGCGGAATTGTACCGGATTCACGCCCTTTTTTATAGCGGAATAGTGATGCTAAAGTGGCCAGATATGGTCGATGATGATTTGCAGGCTGCGGTTGCCGCGAAACTCGTTAATATCCAGTTTATAGGCCAGTTCGACTTCGCGTACGCCGTTATCAGGCCAGATTGTGGTGTCCACGTTAAAGGCGATACCGTCCAGCAGCGGACCGCCGCCAACCGGTTCCACCATCACCTTCAGATGCCGTTCCCCCACCAGACGCTGTTGCAGCAGGCGGAAACGCCCGTCAAACAGCGGCTCCGGGAACATCTGCCCCCACGGACCGGCGTCGCGCAGCATCTGCGCCACCTCCATGGTCATATCCGCCGGCGCCAGCGGGCCATCGGTGACCACTTCGCCCTGGAGCAGAGCCGGATCCAGCCAGTCGGTGACCAGCTCGCTGAACAGGCGCTGGAACTGGTCAAATTTCGCCTCTTCCAGCGACAGTCCCGCCGCCATGGCGTGGCCGCCAAATTTAATCATCAGCCCCGGATGCAGCGTATGCAGGCGCTCCAGCGCGTCGCGCATGTGCAGCCCCTGAATCGAGCGGCCGGAGCCTTTCAGGGTGCCGTCTCCGGCAGGGGCAAAGGCGATCACCGGGCGGTGAAAACGCTCTTTAATGCGCGAGGCGAGGATGCCCACCACCCCCTGATGCCACTCAGGGTGATACATCGCCAGCCCGCCGGGCAGCGAGTCGCCGCTGCGCTCCAGCTTTTCGCAGAGGATCAGGGCTTCGGCCTGCATCCCCTGCTCGATCTCTTTGCGGGTCTGGTTCAGCGCGTCCAGCTCGTTGGCCAGCACGCGCGCCTCGCCGATGTTATCGCACAGCAGCAGCGCTACGCCCACCGACATATCGTCCAGACGTCCGGCAGCGTTCAGACGCGGGCCAAGGGCAAAGCCGAGATCGCTGGCCGCCAGCCGCAGCGGGTCCCGGTTGGAGATCTCCAGCAGCGCCTTGATACCCGGACGGCATTTTCCCGCCCGAATACGGTTCAAACCCTGCCAGGTCAGAATACGGTTATTGGCATCCAGCGGCACCACGTCCGCTACGGTGCCCAGCGCCACCAGATCGAGGAATTCCGCCAGATTAGGCGGCGCAATACCTTTAGCGTCAAACCACCCTTCATCACGCAGCCGTGTACGCAGCGCCAGCATCAGATAGAAAGCCACCCCCACCCCCGCCAGCGATTTCGACGGGAAGTCGCAGTCGCGCAGGTTGGGGTTAACGATCGCTTCTGCCGCCGGTAAGGTATCCCCAGGCAGGTGGTGATCGGTGACCAGCACCGGGATGCCAAATTCATGGGCGCGCTCAACTCCGGCATGGGAGGAGATCCCGTTGTCCACCGTCAGGATCATCTGCGCGCCGCGGGCGTGAGCCTGATCCACCACTTCCGGGCTCAGGCCATAGCCATCCTCAAAGCGGTTCGGCACCAGATATGAGACGTTGTCGCACCCCATCGCCCGCAGGCTGAGCACGCTCAGCGCGGTACTGGTGGCGCCATCGGCGTCAAAATCCCCCACCACAATGATGCGCGTTCCTTCCCGCAGGGCGTTGTACAGCAGCTCGGTGGCGCGTTCGACGCCGCTAAGCTGCTGCCAGGAGAGCATACCCTTTACGCTGCGTTCAAGGTCATCTGCATTTCGCACGCCACGGCTGGCATAGAGCCGACGCAACAGTGGAGGGAGCGTCGCGGGTAACGCGGCGCTCTCGTCCACTTCACGACGACGAAGTTGTGTCGAAGATTTCACGCGAATTATTTACCGCCAAACTGTTTCTGGTGCTCATCAAGGAAGGCTTTCATCTCTTTCGGCCCCTGGTAGCCCGGCACAACATAGCCGTTGCTCAGCACGATCGCAGGCGTACCGGTCACACCAAACTGCACGCCCAGCGCGTAGTGATTGGCAATGTCGATATCACAGGAGGCAGGCTTAACGCCTTTACCGCTCATGGCATCATCAAAGGCTTTGTTACGATCTTTCGCACACCAGATGGCCTTCATGTCCTGCTCAGGCTGGCTCTGCACGCCCGCACGCGGGAAGGCGAGATAACGCACGGTGATCCCCAGCGCGTTGTAATCTTTCATCTCTTCATGCAGCTTGTGGCAGTAGCCGCAGGTGATGTCGGTAAAGACGGTAATGACATGTTTTTCCTGCGCCGCTTTGTAGACGATCATCTCTTTTTCCAGCGCGTTCAGGTTTTTCATCAGCATCTGGTTGGTAACGTTAACCGGCTGCGCGCCGCTCACGTCGTACAGCGGTCCCTGGATAAAGTGCTTACCGTCTTCGGTCACATACAGCACGCCGCTGTTGGTCAGTACCGTTTTCATGCCCGCAACGGGCGCAGGCTGAATTTCGCTACTGGTGACACCAAGCTTCGCCAGAGACTGTTTGATGGCCGCATCGTCAGCATGCGCCAGGCCGGATAATGACGCTGCCAGCAGAGAGAACAGCACTAAAGACTTTTTCATATTGGTTCCTGTTACAAGTCATCACGCACGTGGGTGATGCTGTTGGTGTAGCTGCCGCAGGCGTTCCGTCGCGACATGCGTGTAGATTTGCGTCGTTGACAGGTCACTGTGCCCAAGCAGCATCTGGACCACGCGCAGATCGGCGCCGTGATTCAGAAGATGGGTCGCAAACGCGTGACGCAGAACGTGCGGCGAAAGTTTTTCACTGTCGATACCCGCCAGTGTGGCGTAATGTTTGATGCGATGCCAGAAGGTTTGACGTGTCATTTGCTGCGCGCGCTGGCTGGGAAACAGCACGTCAATGGAGACACCGTTCAGCAACCAGGGGCGGCCATGCTGAAGATAGTTCTCCAGCCAGTAAACCGCCTCTTCACCCAGCGGCACCAGACGCTCTTTATTGCCTTTACCGATCACCCGTACCACACCCTGGCGCAGACTGATATCGCTCATCGTCAGCCCGACCAGTTCAGACACGCGTAATCCTGTGGCGTAAAGCACTTCGAGCATCGCTTTATCGCGTAACTCCAGCGGTTGGTCAACCACTGGCGACTGTAATAATCTCTCAACTTGCGCTTCGCTGAGATCTTTTGGCAAACGCTGGGGCAGTTTTGGCGACGCCAGTGCCGCACTGGGATCATCAGGGCGTATCTTCTCGCGATAAAGGTGCTGAAACAGACGCCGCATGGCGCTCAGCAGCCGCGCGGAACTGGTGGCTTTATATCCCCCTTCCATCCGCTCGGCAAGCAGCGCCTGCAAATTGTCGCTTTGGGCCGTGGCCAGAGAGAGATCATGATGGTGTAACCATGCCACCAGCATCGCCAGATCGCGTCGGTAGGCGCTGAGGGTGTTCTCGGCAAGATTCTTCTCCAGCCAGAGCGCATCGAGAAACTGTTCGATGAGTGAGAGATCCTTTTCCACGTCCGCCTCTTTCGTTCTGCAATGGGGCATTATGCCTGAATGGGTCTTGTTTCTGGTACACTACTCGCAAAGTCATAGCAAGTATTGAGACATTTTAGCGATGAATATTGGTCTGTTTTATGGTTCCAGCACCTGCTACACCGAGATGGCCGCAGAGAAAATTCGCGACATTATCGGCCCGGAACTGGTCACCCTGCACAATCTCAAAGATGATGCCCCATCGATGATGGAGCAGTACGACGTGCTGATCCTCGGCATCCCGACCTGGGATTTCGGTGAACTGCAGGAAGACTGGGAAGCCATCTGGGATCAGCTCGACTCCCTGGCGCTTGAAGGCAAAATTATCGCGCTTTACGGCATGGGCGATCAGCTGGGCTACGGCGAGTGGTTCCTCGACGCGCTGGGGATGCTGCATGACAAGCTGGCACCGAAAGGGGTCACGTTCATCGGTTACTGGCCGACAGAAGGCTATGAGTTTACCAGCAAGAAACCGATTATCGCCGACGGAGAGCTGTTTGTCGGGCTGGCCCTGGATGAAACCAACCAGTACGACCTCAGTGAAGAGCGCCTGCAGAGCTGGTGCGAGCAAATCCTTGGCGAAATGGCGGAGCAGTTCAGCTAAACCACTACCGCCCCTGCGTCGGCTGGTGCGACATCATCCGACGCAGCTCCCGCCACTCCGCTTCATCCATACTGTCTGCCGCCAGCCATAAATGATGGCAGCGTTGACCCGCGCCTTTGCGTAAGCGGAGCATCATGCCGGAGTTCAGCATCCACGGCGTGCCGACAATTTCCCACTCGCTCTCCTGCCAGTGCAGACGGGAATCCATAAACAGTTTGATTTCACCCTGACGGGCGTTAATGCGCCGCTGACTGCGTACGCTATCAAACACCACCAGCGACAGCAGCATCAGCCATAACGGGGTGTAGCTCAGCGGCCACGGCATCAGAAGAATAACAGCCGCGACCAGGCCGTGGAGCAGAAGCGACATCCACTGGGCGCGCCATGAGACGCGTAGATCAGATTGCCACAGGACCACGTTCCTGATTCCGTGTCTGAATTAAAAGCACCATCCGTTGCAGCTCGGCGTCGGCGGGTTTGCCGTGATTCATCAACCAGTTAAATAAATCGGGATCGTCGTTCTCCAGCAGGCGGACGAAGAGATGCTTATCCTCATCGCTCAGGCTGTCATATTCGTATTCGAAGAACGGCATGATGGAGATATCGAGTTCGCGCATGCCGCGACGGCATGCCCAGTGAATGCGGGCTTTGTTATTAATGTCCATGTCTGATTCCTGCATAACGTTGAGTTCAGGCAGTGTTCCGTTCGTATCGGCAGAGAAACGTGCTCAACCGGGAAGAAACGGCTCTTAGTGTAACGTGTTTTTTGCTGTTTCATTACTGGAATATTGTGTTCCAGGAGCAGGCTTCCACAAAAAACCACAATAAATAAGCGTGTTCAGCTGTTTTGCGTAGCGTTACGCAGATTAGGCTAAGGGCACGAATAGCCTGTTGAAACCGCTTGCAATGGCTACAGTCTCTTTTACCATTAGGCATTATCAAAGCGTTAAGCAATTCAGGACATCAATATGGCATTTACACCCTTTTCTCCGCGCCAGCCTGTCGCCTCTGCGCGTCTGCCGCTGACGCTTATGACCCTTGATGACTGGGCGCTGGCAACCCTCGTCGGCGTGGACAGCGAAAAGTACCTGCAGGGCCAGGTGACCGCGGATGTCAGTCAGCTGACCGAACACCAGCATCTGCTGGCGGCGCACTGCGATCCGAAAGGCAAGATGTGGAGCAACCTGCGCCTCTTCCGTCGTCAGGATGGTTTTGCCCTGATCGAACGTCGTAGCCTGCGCGACGCCCAGCTCACCGAGCTGAAAAAGTATGCGGTATTCTCTAAAGTGACCATCGCGGCCGATGACGAGCAGGTGCTGCTGGGTGTGGTGGGCTTCCAGGCGCGCGCCGCGCTGAAAAACCTGTTCAGCGAACTGCCTGATGGAGAAAAACAGGTCACCAACGACGGGGCTACCTCGCTGCTGTGGTTTGAACATCCGGCAGAGCGTTTCTTACTGGTAACCGATGTCACTACCGCCGAGCGCGTGACCCAGGCCCTGCGTGGCGAAGCGCAGTTAAATAACAGCCAGCAGTGGCTGTCGCTGGACATTGAAGCGGGCATTCCGGTTATCGATGCCGCCAACAGCGGGCAGTTTATTCCGCAGGCGACCAACCTTCAGGCGCTGGGCGGTATCAGCTTTAAAAAAGGCTGCTATACCGGTCAGGAGATGGTTGCCCGCGCGAAGTTCCGCGGCGCCAACAAACGCGCGCTCTGGTATCTGGTGGGTAAAGCCAGCCGCGTACCGGATGCCGGTGAAGATCTGGAGCTGAAAATGGGTGATAACTGGCGCCGTACCGGCACCGTACTGGCTGCCGTTCAGCTTGACGATGGCCGCCTGCTGGTTCAGGCCGTGATGAATAATGATATGGAGCCAGACAGCGTCTTCCGCGTCCGTGAGGATGTGAACACGTTAAGCATTGAGCCGCTGCCCTATTCTCTGGAAGAGTGATAGCTGTTGCCCGGTGGCGCTGCGCTTACCGGGCCTACAAAACCCGTAGGCCGGGTAAGGCGAAGCCGCCACCCGGCAATTTTTATTAGACCTGCCCGACGTACAGATAAATCGCCAGGAAATGGCACACGCTGCCGCCCAGTACAAACCCGTGCCAGATAGCGTGGTTATAGGGGATGCGCTTGCAGACGTAAAAAATGACCCCCAGCGAATAGACAATTCCGCCCACCGCCAGCAGTGTCACACCGCCCGCCGCCAGTTTTACCGCCAACTGATAGATCACAATCAGCGACAGCCAGCCCATGGTCAGATAGGTCACCAGCGACAGCACCTTAAAGCGGTGCGCGATGGTGAGCTTAAACAGGATCCCCAGTAGCGCCAGGCTCCAGATAACAATCATCAACCCACGCGCCAGGGGTGAATCCAGCCCGACCAGCAAAAACGGCGTATAGGTTCCGGCAATCAGCAGATAGATCGCGCAGTGGTCAAATTTCTTCAGCCAGATCTTGGCCCGCTGATGGGGAATGGCGTGGTACAAGGTGGAGGCCAAAAACAGCAGGATCATACTCCCGCCGTAGAGGCTGTAGCTGGTGATCGCCAGCGTGCTGGCGTTAGTGTCGCTGGCCTGAACCAGCAGCAACACCAGCCCAACGATGCCAAACACCAGGCCAATACCGTGGCTAATGCTGTTGGCTATCTCCTCAGCCAGCGAATATCCCTGTGTGGTTAATGGTTTGCTAACCATAGATAACTCCGGGAAAACAAAAGTGAATAATGTCTCGCTGTCTATGCTAACTGAGAATGATTCCAGTGAACACCTGTTCGCTAAAATAAATATCAGTTTAAAATTTATTTATTACAATCATAATGTTGAGGGATTATTTCAGCTAACGGTTGTTCACATAAAAACTTAAAGGCATTTAAATTCAATAACATAAAACTGATGCTGGTCCGGGTAAATGTCTGTAATTACCCGCTTCAGTTCGTCCAGGGACATGTTCTCCTGTTGAGCATGTTTTTCGCTCAGCGTATCGAGCGTGACCGTCGACGTGCCTGTAACCTCAATGGTGCAAAAGTAGCCGTCATCCTCATAACGCCCCACCCGCAGCACATCGCCCGCTTTGAAATGTGATTCGCTTTCATCGCGGAGAGTAATGGTCTTACGTCCGGCCAGAATGTCATCCTGAAAGCGCTGAAAAAAAGTGATGTCGTTTGGCTGCATGTTATTATTCCCTGAAGATGAAGTCTGATGAGTGAGTTTAGCCCCAGTGAGCATGTTCTCCCATTCCGCCATTGCCAGCCTCAACAACCTGGAGATGATGGTCTACAACACCGTCATTAAAAACCGCGATCGGGTGATGTACATGACCATTCGTGAACTGGCGGATGCGGCGGGGGTGTCCACCACCACCGTGCTGCGCTTTTGCCGCAAGCTGAACTGCGATGGCTATTCGGAATTCCGCGTGCGGTTTAAATTATACCTTGAGCAAAACGAACCGCAGCAGGCTAATTTTGGTGCCAGTGAGATTATCAGTTTTTTCAAAAGCGTAAATAACGACGAATTTGACGCGCTATTAAATAACGCCGTGGATATTATATTATCCTCGGAACGTATTATATTTGTCGGCGCTGGTACCTCAGGTTCGCTGGCAAAATATGGCGCACGGTTCTTTTCCAATATTGGGAAATTCAGCAACCATATCGACGACCCTTATTTCCCGGTCACTAACGATATGGCAAAAAATGCGCTGGCGATTGTGCTCTCGGTCTCGGGCGAAACCGAAGAGATCCTGCGCTTCGCCAGCCAGTTCAGCCTGCATCACTGCAAGGTACTCTCCATTACCAGCCACGAACATTCGCGACTGGCGAAACTGGCGGACTTTAACCTCTCATGGCATGTTCCGCAAACGCGTATCGCAGGCGTCTACGATATTACCACGCAGATTCCGGTTATTTATATTCTTGAATCGCTGGGGCGCAAACTGGCGAAGAAATTAACGGAATAAAACACCCTGTTTTTTCGGTGTAACATATTACAACTCTCACGAATTGTTATATCGTGACATTTTATTCCCCTTTGTTAGACTCAAAAACAATAGCAATAAATGAGATTAGCAAAGATGAAAAAACTCACCTTACCAAAAGACTTTTTATGGGGCGGCGCGGTTGCGGCGCATCAGGTTGAAGGCGGCTGGAACAAAGGCGGCAAAGGCCCGAGTATTTGTGACGTGCTGACCGGCGGCGCGCACGGCGTACCGCGTGAAATCACCCAGGAGGTAATTGACGGCAAATACTACCCTAACCATGAGGCCATCGACTTCCACGGTCACTATAAAGAAGATATCAAGCTGTTTGCCGAGATGGGCTTCAAATGCTTCCGCACCTCCATCGCCTGGACCCGTATTTTCCCGAAAGGTGACGAAACTCAGCCCAACGAAGAGGGGCTGAAGTTCTACGACGACATGTTCGATGAGCTGCTGAAATACAACATCGAGCCGGTCATCACCCTCTCCCACTTCGAAATGCCGCTGCACCTGGTGCAGAAGTACGGCGGCTGGACCAACCGTAAGGTGGTCGATTTCTTCGTCAACTTCGCCGAAGTGGTCTTTGAGCGCTACAAGAGCAAGGTCAAATACTGGATGACCTTCAACGAAATCAACAACCAGCGTAACTGGCGCGCGCCGCTGTTCGGCTACTGCTGCTCCGGGGTGGTCTATACCGAGCATCAAAATCCGGAAGAGACCATGTACCAGGTGCTGCATCACCAGTTCGTGGCCAGCGCCCTGGCGGTGAAAGCTGCCCGTCGCATCAACCCGGAGATGAAAGTCGGCTGCATGCTGGCAATGGTCGCGCTCTATCCATACTCCTGCAAACCAGAAGATGTGATGTTTGCCCAGGAATCGATGCGTGAACGCTATGTCTTTACCGACGTGCAGCTGCGGGGTTACTACCCGTCCTACGTGCTGAATGAGTGGGAGCGCCGCGGTTTCACCATCAAGATGGAAGCGGGCGACGAGCAGATCCTGCGCGAAGGCACCTGTGATTATCTGGGCTTCAGCTATTACATGACCAACGCGGTGAAAGCGGAAGGCGGCACCGGCGATGCGATCTCCGGCTTCGAAGGCAGCGTGCCGAACCCGCACGTGAAAGCGTCTGACTGGGGCTGGCAGATTGACCCGGTGGGCCTGCGTTACTCCCTGTGCGAACTCTATGAGCGTTATCAGAAGCCGCTGTTTATCGTGGAAAACGGCTTTGGCGCGTACGACAAAGTGGAAGAGGACGGCAGCATCAATGATGACTACCGCATCGACTATCTGCGCGCGCACGTGGAAGAGATGATGAAAGCGGTCACTTACGATGGTGTGGATCTGATGGGCTACACCCCGTGGGGCTGCATCGACTGCGTGTCGTTCACCACCGGCCAGTACAGCAAACGTTACGGTTTTATCTATGTGAACAAGCACGACGACGGCACCGGCGACATGTCCCGTTCGCGTAAGAAGAGCTTTGAGTGGTACAAAAAAGTGATCGCCAGCAACGGCGAGACGCTTTAATCCGGCATTGCCAGGCGCCGCTGCGCTTGCACCGGCCTGCGATCAATCCCCTCTCCCCTATGGGGAGAGGGGTAGGGTGAGGGGCCTTACTTCCCGCCCGCTAACTCAATAAAACTGCCCGTCACGTACGAGGCTTTCTCGCTCAGCAGCCAGACAATCGCCTGCGCCACCTCTTCCGGCTGGCCGCCGCGCTGCATCGGCAGCATCGACTTCACCCGATCCACCCGCCCCGGTTCACCGCCGGAGGCATGAATGTCGGTGTAAATCAGCCCCGGACGGACACAGTTCACCCGGATGCCCTGGGCCGCCACTTCCAGCGATAGCCCGGTCGTCAGGGAGTCCACCGCCCCTTTCGATGCCGCGTAATCCACATACTCCCCCGGTGCGCCGAGTCGTGAGGCTGCTGAAGAGACATTCACGATCGCCCCGCCTTTACCGCCATGTTTCAGCGACATGCGTTTCACCGCTTCGCGGCAGCAGAGGAAATACCCGGTCACGTTGGTGGCCAGCACGCGGTTAATCCGCTCGGCGGAGAGGTTCTCAATGGTGCTCTGCTCGAAGAGAATCCCGGCGTTGTTGACCAGCGCGGCGAGGGGCTCCCCTTCGCGATCGAGGCTGTCGAACATCGCCATGACCTGCGCTTCGTCGCTGATATCCGCGCGCAGGGCAAAGGCTCTGCCGCCCTCTTCTGTAATCTGATTGATCACGTCGGTGGCGGCGCTGATGTTGTGGTGATAATTCACCGCCACGTTATAACCCACACGCGCCAGCTCAAGCGCCGTCGCTTTGCCAATCCCACGGCTGGCGCCGGTGACTAATGCGATTGCCATCTACAACCTCCGGATAAAAAAAAGCCGGGTGGCGCTGACGCTTACCCGGCCTACAGTATGACAGAAAGATTACTGGTATTCGCTCATCGGCACGCAGGAGCAGAACAGGTTACGGTCGCCGTAAACGTCATCAAGACGCTTCACGGTCGGCCAGTACTTGTTGGCTACGCCTGCCGGGAAGACCGCCAGTTCGCGGGTGTAACCGTGGTTCCACTCCGCGACCAGTTCGTTCTGAGTATGCGGCGCGTTAACCAGCGGGTTATCTTCCAGCGTCCACTCCCCGGCCTTCACGCGGTCGATTTCGCTGCGGATCGCCAGCATCGCATCGATAAAGCGGTCCAGCTCAACTTTGCTTTCGGACTCGGTTGGTTCAACCATCAGCGTACCCGCAACCGGGAACGACATGGTCGGGGCGTGGAAGCCGTAGTCGATCAGACGCTTGGCGATATCCAGTTCGCTGATACCGGTCTCTTCTTTCAGAGGACGAATATCAAGGATGCACTCGTGCGCCACGCGACCATCACGACCGGTGTAGAGCACCGGATAGGCATCTTTCAGACGCGTCGCGATGTAGTTGGCATTCAGGATCGCCACCTGGCTGGCCTGCTTCAGCCCTTCTGCGCCCATCATGCGGATATACATCCAGCTGATTGGCAGAATAGAGGCGCTGCCGAACGGTGCCGCAGAGACCGCGCCCTGACGGGTGAGCATGCCTTCGATCTGCACCACGCTGTGGCCCGGAACAAACGGCGCCAGGTGCGCTTTCACACCGATCGGGCCCATGCCCGGGCCGCCGCCGCCGTGCGGAATGCAGAAGGTTTTGTGCAGGTTCAGGTGCGACACGTCCGCGCCGATAAAGCCTGGCGTGGTGATCCCCACCTGGGCGTTCATGTTGGCGCCATCGAGGTAAACCTGGCCGCCATACTGGTGCACAATTTCGCACACTTCGCGGATGGTCTCTTCATACACGCCGTGAGTGGACGGATAGGTGACCATGATGCAGGAGAGCTTATCGCCGGTCTGCTCCGCTTTCGCACGCAGATCGGCCAGGTCGATGTTGCCGTTTTTATCGCAGGCCACTACCACCACTTCCATCCCTGCCATCTGGGCCGATGCCGGGTTGGTGCCGTGGGCGGAGCTTGGGATCAGGCAGATATCGCGATGCCCTTCGTTACGGCTCTCGTGATAATGGCGGATCGCCAGCAGACCTGCGTATTCACCCTGGGCGCCGGAGTTTGGCTGCATGCAGAGTGCGTCGTAGCCGGTCAGTTTCACCAGCCAGTCGGAGAGCTGGTTGATCATCTGGTGATACCCTTCCGCCTGATCGGCCGGGCAGAATGGGTGCAGTTCAGCGAATTCCGGCCAGGTGATTGGGATCATCTCGGCGGCGGCGTTCAGCTTCATGGTGCAGGAGCCCAGCGGGATCATCGCCTGATTCAGGGCCAGATCTTTGCGCTCCAGAGAGTGCATATAGCGCATCATCTCGGTTTCGCTGTGATAGCGGTTAAAGACCGGATGCGTCAGGATCGCGTCATCGCGCAGCATGCTCGCCTGAATGGAACGGCTGTCGTGCGCCACCTCTTTATCGAGCGTGTCCACATCCAGGCCGTGGTCTTCACCCAGCAGGACGTTGAAGAGCACCTGCAGATCCTCACGGGTGGTGGTCTCATCCAGGGTGATGCTGACCGCATTCAGGATATCACTGCGCAGGTTAATTTCTGCCGCCTCAGCGCGTGCCAGCACGGTCGCTTTGTCGGCCACGTCAACGCACAGGGTGTCGAAGAAGTGGGCGTGACGCAGTTTTTGACCTTTCTGCTGCAGGCCACAGGCGAGAATATCGGCCAGGCGATGAATGCGGCTGGCGATACGCTTCAGGCCAACCGGGCCATGGAAGACCGCATAAAGGCTGGCGATGTTGGCCAGCAGTACCTGAGAGGTACAGATGTTGGAGTTCGCTTTCTCACGGCGGATATGCTGCTCGCGAGTCTGCATCGCCATGCGCAGGGCGGTATTGCCGGAGGCATCTTTCGATACGCCAATAATACGGCCTGGCATGGAGCGTTTGAATTCATCTTTGGCGGCGAAGAAGGCCGCGTGTGGACCGCCGTAGCCCATCGGTACGCCGAAGCGCTGCGCGGAGCCGAAGACGATGTCTGCGCCCTGTTTACCCGGGGCGGTTAACAGCACCAGAGCCATAAAATCGGCCGCCACGCTGACGACAATTTTACGCCCTTTCAGCTCGGCAATCAGTTTGGCGTAATCGTGCACTTCACCGGTGGTGCCCACCTGCTGCAACAGCACGCCGAACACATCCTGGTGATCCAGCACTTTATCGGCATCATCAACGATCACTTCAAAGCCAAAGGTCTCAGCACGGGTACGTACCACGTCGAGGGTTTGCGGATGCACGTCGGCTGCGACGAAGAAGCGGTTTGCGCCCTTCAGTTTGCTGACGCGTTTTGCCATCGCCATCGCTTCTGCGGCGGCAGTGGCTTCATCCAGCAGCGAGGCGGAGGCGATGTCCAGACCGGTCAGATCCAGCGTCACCTGCTGGAAGTTGAGCAGCGCTTCCAGACGGCCCTGAGAGACTTCCGGCTGATAAGGGGTGTACGCGGTGTACCAGCCCGGGTTTTCCAGCATGTTACGCAGGATCACCGGCGGTAACTGCACGTTGGTGTAACCCATGCCAATGTAAGACTTAAAGCGCTTGTTGAGGCTGGCAATGCCTTTCAGTTCCGCCAGGGCGGCATATTCAGTGGTCGATTCCCCCACCTGCGGCGGCGTGTCGAGCTGAATATCCTTTGGCACAATCTGGCCGATCAAGGCGTTGAGCGAATCCGCGCCAACCGTCTTCAGCATCTCCTGCTGTTGCTGAGCATCCGGCCCAATGTGACGTTCAATAAAGGCGCCACGGTTTTCAAGCTGGCTTAAAGTCTGTGTCATGAGCGATGGTTCCTGAAACGTGCAGTGAATCGTAGTTGTCTGTAACTCTGTTGCCCGGTGGCGCTAACGCTTACCGGGCCTACGCTGTTTTGGAGGCCGGATAAGCGCAGCGCCATCCGGCACAACATTATTCGTCTTCCAGTAAGGCTTCGTACGCGGTGGCATCCAGCAGGGCGGCAACTTCCGCTTCATCGCTGGCTTTAATTTTGAAGATCCAGCCTTCGCCGTAAGGCTCGCTGTTGACCAGCTCCGGGGAGTCGCTCAGGGCGTCGTTAACCGCCACGATTTCGCCGCCGACCGGGGCATAGATGTCTGAAGCCGCTTTTACCGATTCCGCCACCGCACAGTCGTCGCCCGCGGTCACGGTCGCGCCCACTTCCGGCAGATCCACAAAGACCATGTCACCTAACAGCTCCTGAGCATGTTCGGTGATCCCAACGGTATAGGTGCCGTCGGCTTCTTTGCGCAGCCACTCGTGTTCTTTGCTGTATTTCAGTTCTGCTGGCACATTGCTCATTGAATTTCTCCTGATAAAAATAATTAGGCGACCGGTTTACCGGCGCGAACAAAAATCGGTTTGGTCACGCGGACCGGCATTTCGCGGTTGCGGATCTGCACCACGGCCGTCTCGCCAATGCCCGCCGGCACACGCGCCAGCGCAATACTGTAACCCAGCGTCGGGGAGAAGGTGCCGCTGGTGATAATGCCTTCGCAGTGGTTGCCATTGGCATCGGTGAAACGTACCGGCAGTTCACCGCGCAGGACGCCTTTCTCGGTCATCACCAGGCCAACCAGCTGTTCGGTGCCCTTCTCACGCTGCTGTTCCAGCACTTCACGACCGATAAAGTCGCGATCGGCCGGTTCCCAGGCTATGGTCCAGCCCATGTTGGCCGCCAGTGGAGAGACCCCTTCGTCCATCTCCTGGCCATATAAATTCATACCAGCTTCCAGACGCAGCGTATCGCGCGCGCCCAGACCCGCCGGCTTAACGCCCGCTTCCACCAGCGCACGCCAGAAATCGACCGCTTTTTCGTTCGGCATGGCAATTTCATAGCCCGCTTCACCGGTGTAGCCGGTGGTCGCCACAAAGAGATCGCCCGCCTGCACGCCAAAGAACGGCTTCATGCCTTCGGTGGCTTTACGCTGTTCTTCGTTAAACAGGGAGGCGGCTTTCGCCTGGGCATTTGGCCCCTGCACCGCAATCAGCGACAGGTCGTCACGCACGGTGATGTCGATGCCGTAAGGTTCAGCGTGTTGGGTAATCCAGGAGAGGTCTTTTTCGCGGGTGGCGGAGTTTACAACGAGGCGGAAGAAATCTTCAGAGAGGTAATAGACAATCAGGTCGTCAATAACGCCACCGGAGGCATTCAGCATGCCGCTATAGAGCGCTTTACCCGGCGTCTTCAGTTTGGCGACGTCGTTTGCCAGCAGATAGCGTAAAAACTCCCGGGTGCGGCTGCCGTGCAGATCGACAATGGTCATGTGAGAGACGTCGAACATACCGGCATCGGTGCGCACCGCATGATGCTCATCAATCTGCGAACCATAATGCAGCGGCATCATCCAGCCATGGAAATCGACCATGCGTGCACCGCATAAGGTGTGTTGTTCATACAAAGGCGTCTGTTGAGCCATCTTATCCTCGTTGAATGAGCTGGGCTGTCTTGCGTTTCATGGCGAAAAATTCACCACGAAACCCGGCATCGGCATCGCTCCCGGACACCGACGCAAACGTTCTCTTTCCTCAGAACTTACCACCGAAAACGGTGGTTAACCATAAGGCAAAATGGGTCATCACATTAGCTTATGGTCAAAAAAGCCAGCAAAGCGTACAGAGTTATTCACTATAAAAATGCGAATCGTTCCGCACAAAAGCAAAGTCGATAAGATGGGATTTAGCACAGGCTGATATTTACTGCGGAAAAATGCGCGAAATTTCCGTAACATAAAAATAGCCAGATTAGTTAATCTAATGCGAAAAAGGCGGTGAAATTAGATTATTTCAAACGAGGGAGATCCCCCGGCCTGCAGGCCGGGAGAATAAAGTGTGATGGAGTTCTAAATTAGCGTAGCCAGTCCGGCAGGTCGTTAAGTCCCATCGCCTGACGCAGAAGTTGTGGTTTAACGCCCGGGAGGGTGTCAGCCAGTTTCAGACCGAGATCGCGCAACAGTTTTTTCGCCGGATTGGCACCGGCAAAGAGTTCGCGGAAGCCCTGCATCCCCGCCAGCATCATTGCCGCGCTGTGCTTGCGGCTACGCTCGTACCGGCGCAGGTAAAGATGCTGACCAATATCTTTGCCCTCACGATGGAGGCGGCGCAGTTCATTCACCAGTTCGGCGGCATCCATAAAGCCCAGGTTTACCCCCTGCCCGGCCAGCGGATGAATGGTGTGCGCCGCGTCGCCCACCAGCGCCAGGCGATGCGCCGCGAACTGGCGCGCATAGCGACCGGTTAACGGGAATACCTGACGCTCGCTTTCGACAGTGCAGAGCCCCAGCCGGTTATCAAAGGCCACGCACAGGGCCTGATTAAACGCTTCGGCTGATGCCTCCTGCATCTGATGCGCCTTCTCAGGGGAAAGCGACCAGACGATGGAGCAGAGATGCGGATCGCTGAGCGGCAAAAAGGCCAGTATGCCGTCGTTATGGAAGATCTGCCGGGCCACCGCCTGGTGCGGTTCCGCGGTGCGAATAGTGGCGACCAGGGCATGATGGCGGTAGTCCCAATACGTCAGGGGAATGTCGGCTTTGTTGCGCAACCAGGAGTTGGCACCATCGGCCCCGACCACCAGACGCGCAGTCAGCATGTCGCCGCTTTGCAGGGTAATAAAGGCATCGTTTTCACCCCAGGCCACCTGCTGCAGTTGTGCCGGGGCAATCAGCGTAACGTCGCTGCACTGCTGCGCTTTCTGCCACAAGGCATGATGGATCACCGCGTTTTCGATGATATGGCCGAGATGGCTGTAGCCCATGCTCTCATCATCAAAGGCGATATGCCCGAAGCTGTCTTTATCCCACACTTCCATGCCGTGATAGCAGCTGGCGCGCTGGGCGATAATCTCTGACCAGACGCCAACGCGGGTCAGCAGCTTTTCACTGGCGGCGTTGATCGCCGAAACGCGTAGCTCAGGCGGCGCATCGGGAGCGACAGGCTGCGGCTGTTTCTGTTCCAGCACCGCCACGCGCAGACCGCTCCCCTGCAGACCGCAGGCCAGCGCCAGTCCTACCATTCCGCCACCGACAATGGCGACATCAACATTCTGCACTTTGTTTACTCCTTAGCGAGCGACCCAACCAAGCGTCCTCTGTGCCAGCACATCGCGTGCCGGAATGAATAGTTCCATCGCCATTAACCCGGCGTTACGCCCCACGACCAGCGGCGCCCAGCGATTGGCAAACAGATGCACCAGCCCGTCGGTTACGCCGATCGTCGCCGCTTTATCTGCCTGGCGACGCTTCTGGTAGTGGCATAACACCGGATATGCCCCGCAATCCTGCTGTTGCGCAAATGCCTCGGCCAGGGTTTCGGCAAGTGTCATGACATCGCGCAGCCCGAGGTTAAAGCCCTGTCCGGCGATGGGATGTAATGTCTGTGCTGCATTGCCCACCAGCGCGACGCGATGGGAGACAGATTGCGACGCCGTAGTTAAGGCCAGGGGATAGAACGAACGCTTGCCCGCATGGGTGATCCGCCCCAGCCGCCAGCCAAAGGCTTTTTGCAGTTCGGTGCAGAAGCGTTCATCAGACCAGCTCTGCACATCGTCCGCACTCTCCAGCGAATGGCACCAGACCAGCGAGCTGCGCCCCTGCGACATCGGCAACATGGCCAGCGGGCCATGTTGGGTAAAACGTTCAAAAGCGCGACCACGGTGCGGCTCGGCGGTGGCGACGTTGGCAATCACCGCCAACTGATGATAGGGCTGCTGTTGCCACTGGATCCCGCACTGCTGGCCGAGCGCCGAACGGGAGCCGTCGGCAGCCACCAGCAGTTGTCCGTCAAGGGTGGTGCCGTCATCGAGGGTGACGCTCACCGCCGCTTCGCTGCGGGTAAAATGCTCCACGCGCGCCGGACAATGCAGCGTCACGCCAGGGGCCTCCTTTAGCAGACGGAACAGGCGCAGACCCACGTCGTGCAGTTCAACCACCTGCCCCAGCGCATCAATGCGGTAATCCTGCGCCTCAAGGGTGACAAACCCGGCGTGGCCCCGGTCGCTGACATGAACGGTTTCGATGGCCGTGGCACAATCGGCAATCGCCTGCCAGATGCCGCTGCGCGCGAGCTGCTGGCATGTGCCCTGCGCCAGCGCGATAGCGCGTCCGTCAAAACCCGGATGGCCCGTTGACTGCGGGGCAACGGCTTCGATCAGATGGATCGGCAGCTTACCCTGGGTCAGGGAAGAGAGGGTCAGCGCCAGCGTTGCTCCCGTCATGCCTCCGCCAACGATGATGATGCTCATGCGCGCGCCGCTGCCATCAGCGCCTCGATCTCATCGGCATTTTTCACCACCGACGCGGTCAGGTTTTCGTTGCCGGTTTCGGTGATAACGATGTCGTCTTCAATGCGAATGCCGATACCGCGATACTCCGCAGGCACATCGGCATCCGGTGCGATATAGAGCCCCGGCTCAACGGTCAGCACCATACCAGGCTCCAGCACGCGCGAACGCTCCGGGCCATACGCTCCCACATCATGCACATCCAGCCCCAGCCAGTGGCTCAGGCCATGCATAAAGAAGGGACGGTGCGCGTTCTCAGCAACCAGCTGATCGACATCGCCCTGCAGGATACCCAGATCCACCAGCCCGCTGACCATGATGCGCACCACTTCACCGGTCACTTCCTGAATGGAGGTGCCAGGGCGGAACAGCATCAGCGCCGTATCCAGCGAGTGCAGAACAATGTCGTAAATCGCGCGCTGGGCTGGGGTAAATTTACCGTTCACCGGGAAGGTGCGGGTGATATCCCCGGCATAGCCTTTAAATTCACATCCGGCATCAATCAGCACCAGATCGCCATCCCGCAGTTCGGACTCGTTTTCGGTGTAGTGAAGAATGCAGCCATTTTCACCGCCGCCCACAATGGTGTTGTAGGCCGGATAGCGCGCGCCATGGCGGGAAAATTCATGATGAATTTCCCCTTCAAGCTGATATTCGAACATTCCCGGACGACACTTTTCCATCGCCCGGGTATGAGCCAGCGCGCTGATCTCACCCGCGCGACGCATTACCTCCAGCTCTTCAGCCGATTTAAACAGGCGCAGTTCATGCACAGCGGGACGCCAGTCGGTGATCGTTGCGGGCGCTTTCAGATTTTGCCGGGCGCCTTTGCGCAGCTTATCCAGCGCGGCAAAGAGAATCTCGTCGGCATACGCGTATTCGCCCTGGGCGTGGTAAACCACATCCAGGCCATTGAGCAGCTGGTAGAGCTGATCGTTGATCTCGCTGAACGCCAGGGCGCGATCCACGCCCAGCTTTTCCGGCGCGGCCTGCTGTCCCAGCCGACGGCCAAACCAGATCTCGGCGGTAAGATCCCGGACGCGGTTAAACAGCACGCTGTGGTTGTGGGTGTCATCACTTTTAATCAGCACCAGTACCGACTCCGGCTCGTTGAAGCCGGTGAAGTACCAGAAATCACTGCTCTGGCGATACGGGTATTCGCTATCGTTACTGCGCGTGGCCTCCGGTGCGGCAAATATCAGCGCGGCGCTTCCCGGCTGCATCGTAGCCAGCAGCGCCTGACGGCGACGAAGGTACTCTTGCTGAGTCATGACACCCTCCAGTAGTTGTTATTAGTGTAAGGTTGGTTTGCGCACTTCCGGCGCAGTGGGCTGAGTCCGCGTAAAGGTATCGTGGCAGAGCAACGACGCGACGCGCACATACTCAATGATCTCTTCGAGGGACATTTCCAGCTCTTCCTGGTCCTCTTCCTCGTCGTAGCCCAGCTGTGCAATGTTGCGCAGATCGTCGATCGCTTCTCCGGCTTCGCCCGTCACCTTTTCAAGTTTAGGCTGCGTTACGCCCAACCCCAACAGGTAATGGTTAACCCACCCGGCCAGCGCATCGGCGCGATCGAACACGCTGACGTCGTCGCCATCAGGCAGATAAAGCTGAAAAAGGAAGCCGTCATCTTCCAGCGCATCGCTGATTGCGCCATGCATACTGCGCAACGCCTGGGCCAGATCGTGACCAAACGCCAGACCTTCGTTCGTCAGGTCGTGAACCAGCGGCAGCCATGAGCTGTCGTTGTTTCCACCACACAGCATCCCGCTGATCAGACCGTGCATTTCAGCAGGTGTTAAACCCACGCCCTGCTGGTTCAGTAACTGGCTAACGTCGTTGTAGCCAGGCATTTCGTTCTGTATAGACATGCGCATTCGTCATCATTGGGAGGAATATTCATGGTATGCTACCACTTTGGACCCTGGTGAACCAGAATAGGGCTTGTATCTGCGCACCAGGGTAGCTATAGTGTCGCCCCTTCGCAGCCCCCGGAATCGGGTGTGAAGGCAGCGCAGTCAAACAGCAGGAAGGTGGCATGTCTGCACAACCCGTCGATATCCAAATTTTTGGCCGTTCGCTGCGAGTGAATTGTCCGCCTGAACAAAGGGATGCTTTGAATCAGGCTGCGGATGATTTGAATCAGCGGTTGCAAGATTTAAAAGAACGCACTAGAGTCACAAATACTGAGCAGCTGGTTTTCATCGCCGCGTTGAACATCAGTTATGAATTGACTCAGGAAAAAGCGAAGACCCGCGAATACGCGGCGAGCATGGAACAACGCATTAAAATGCTCCAGCAGACCATTGAACAGGCATTGCTTGATCAGGGTCGCATTACTGACAGACCGGGGCAAAACTTTGAATAACACTTCATGGTCTACTATGGTAGAGTGACCCTGAAGGAAAAATTTCTCTGAGATGTTCGCATGCGGGCCAGTCCCCTGAGCCGATATTTCATACCACAAGAATGTGGCGCTCCATGGTTGGTGAGCATGCTCGGTTCGTCCGAGAAGCCTTAAAATCATGACGACACATTCACCTTGAACCAAGGGTTCAAGGGTTACAGCCTGCGGCGGCATCTCGGAGATTCCCTCACCTTTCTACCCAGCGACTACCATGACGCAACTTCCTGAAGTTCCTGCCACACGTCAACAAATTCGTCAGTTTATTCGTCAGCAACGCAGAGCCCTAACGCCTGAACAGCAAGCCCATTTCGCGCAGCAAGCCGCGGCCCGCATGATGGCGTATCCGCCTATGGTCATGGCGCACACGGTGGCCCTGTTCCTCTCCTTTGACGGTGAACTGGATACCCAGCCGCTGATTGATGAACTCTGGCGCACCGGGAAAAAGGTCTATCTGCCGGTACTCCACCCTTTTAGCCCGGGTCATCTCCTGTTTCTGCACTATCACCCTCACAGCGAACTGGTGGTGAATCGTCTGAAAATCACCGAGCCGAAACTGGACGTGCGCGACGTATTGCCGCTGGATCAGCTGGACGTGCTGGTGACGCCGCTGGTGGCGTTTGATGAGAGCGGCCAGCGCTTAGGCATGGGCGGGGGGTTTTACGATCGCACCCTGCAAAACTGGCAGCAGTACGGTTTACAGCCTGTGGGCTATGCGCATGATTGTCAGGGCGTTGAAGCGTTACCGGTGGAGAAGTGGGACATCCCGCTGCCTGCGGTGGTGACGCCATCCAGGATTTGGCAGTGGTGAAAAAAGCCGGGTGGCGGCGTCGCCTTACCCGGCCTACACGGAACATTCAAATTTTGTAGGTCGGGTAAGCGAAGCGCCACCCGACAAAACAAAACGCAGATTAGTAAAGCAGACGCGCGCGAATCGTGCCCGGAATGGCCTTCATCCCCTGCAGCGCTTTCTCTGCAACATCTTCATCTGCTTCGATATCGATAACCACATAACCCATCTGCGCGTTAGTTTGCAGATACTGTGCGGCAATGTTGACCCCCTGCTCGGCGAAGATCTGGTTAATGGCCGTCAGCACGCCCGGACGGTTTTCATGGATATGCAGCAGACGGCGACCGCCGTGCAGCGGCAGAGAGACTTCCGGGAAGTTGACCGCAGAGAGGGTGGAACCGTTGTCGGAGTATTTGCTCAGCTTACCGGCCACTTCAAGACCGATATTTTCCTGCGCTTCCTGCGTGGAGCCGCCAATATGCGGGGTCAGGATCACGTTGTCGAACTCGCACAGCGGAGAGGTAAACGGATCGCTGTTGGTCGCCGGCTCGGTCGGGAAGACGTCAATGGCCGCCCCCGCCAGATGTTTGCTTTTCAGGGCGTCACAGAGCGCAGGAATATCCACCACCGTACCGCGCGCGGCGTTGATCAGCAGCGAGCCCGGCTTCATCAGCGCCAGCTCTTCCGCACCCATCATGTTTTTGGTAGAAGCGTTTTCCGGCACGTGCAGGCTCACCACGTCGCTCATGTTGAGCAGATCGGAGAGATGCTGAACCTGAGTGGCGTTACCCAGCGGCAGTTTGCTTTCAATGTCGTAGAAGAAGACGTGCATCCCGAGCGATTCAGCGAGAATGCCCAGCTGTGTACCGATGTGGCCGTAACCGATAATCCCCAGCTTCTTACCACGCGCTTCGAAAGAGCCGGAGGCCAGCTTATTCCAGATCCCGCGGTGCGCTTTGGCGTTGGCTTCAGGGATGCCGCGCAGCAGCAGCAGGAGTTCGCCGATAACCAGCTCCGCCACGGAACGGGTGTTGGAGAATGGCGCGTTGAATACCGGAATCCCGCGCTTCGCGGCAGCATCAAGATCGACCTGGTTGGTACCGATACAGAAGCAGCCAATCGCCACCAGTTTTTCTGCCGCGGCAATAACCTCTTCGGTCAGGTGGGTACGGGATCGCAGGCCAATGAAGTGGGCATCACGGATCGACTCTTTCAGCTGTTCGGTATCCAGTGCACCTTTGTGAAATTCGATGTTGGTGTAACCCGCCGCACGAAGGCTATCCAGTGCTTTCTGATGCACCCCTTCGACCAGCAGAAATTTAATCTTGTCTTTCTCCAGTGATACCTTTGCCATTTCCCCGACCCTGTCTGATTGTCTGAACTGTTGTTGTGCTGGATTGAAATCCACTCCCGCCAACATATCAAAAAAAACTATTGCAGCAATATGAACGTTTGCGTCGGCACTCTGAAGAAATGTCATACAGCCGCAATTGGCAGTGAATTATTCTGTGGAGCAGGAGGAAAGCGGCAGGATCGTCAGGAGAGGATTAGAAATGTGACACAAGTCACCAAATATCGCTTTTGCAAAAATAATTAGCGGGGGGACGCTCCCCCCGTCAGATCATTTCACGATGGTTTTGACACCCTCAGCGGTGCCAATCAGCGCGACATCCGCGCCACGGTTGGCGAATAACCCTACGGTTACTACGCCAGGCAGGCCATTGATGGCGTTTTCCAGCGCCACGGCGTCGAGGATCTCCAGACCGTGCACATCCAGAATCACGTTACCATTGTCCGTCACCACGCCCTGACGGTATTCCGGGCGTCCGCCCAGCTTGACCAGCTCACGGGCAACCGCGCTACGCGCCATCGGGATCACTTCAACCGGCAGCGGGAATTTGCCAAGGATATCCACCTGCTTCGAGGCATCGGCGATACAGATGAACTTGTCCGCAACAGAGGCGATAATTTTTTCACGCGTCAGCGCCGCGCCGCCGCCCTTGATCATCTGCATATGGCCGTTGATTTCATCCGCGCCATCAACGTAGATTCCCAGGCGGTCGACTTCATTCAGATCGAAAACGGTAATGCCCAGGCTTTTCAGCTTTTCCGTGGATGCATCGGAGCTGGAAACCGCGCCCTCGATCTGCCCTTTCATCGTGCCGAGCGCATCAATAAAGTGTGCTGCCGTTGACCCTGTGCCCACGCCGACAATGGTACCCGGCTGTACATACTGGAGAGCGGCCCATCCTACTGCTTTTTTCAGTTCATCCTGCGTCATGATCTCTTGCCCGTGGTGATTTTGCGTGACGCGCATTATAGAGCATTCACCTGCGCCATGTGATCTGCAAGGTCACCAATTTCGTCTGTATCAAACATAAATTTATGTCATAGTGCGAAGTATTGAATTATTTGGGAGTCAGCCAGAGCAATGAAACGTCCGGACTACAGAACATTACAGGCCCTTGATGCCGTTATACGTGAACGCGGATTCGAACGCGCAGCACAGAAGCTGTGCATTACCCAGTCCGCCGTTTCGCAACGGATCAAACAGCTTGAGAATATGTTCGGGCAGCCGCTGCTGGTCCGTACCGTGCCGCCACGTCCCACCGAACAGGGGCAAAAACTGCTGGCGCTGCTGCGTCAGGTTGAGCTGCTGGAAGATGAGTGGCTGGGTGACGAACAGACCGGCTCCACGCCGCTGCTTCTCTCCCTGGCGGTCAACGCCGACAGTCTGGCAACCTGGCTGCTGCCCGCGCTGGCGCCGGTGCTGGCCGATTCGCCTATCCGGCTGAATTTGCAGGTGGAAGACGAAACCCGTACCCAGGAGCGTCTGCGTCGCGGTGAAGTGGTGGGCGCGGTCAGTATCCAGCCTCAGGCGCTGCCAAGCTGCCTGGTGGATCAACTGGGGGCACTGGATTATCTCTTCGTCGGCTCCAAAGCGTTTGCTGAACGTTACTTCCCGAATGGCGTCACCCGCGCGGCGCTGCTTAAAGCGCCTGCCGTGGCGTTTGACCATCTCGATGATATGCATCAGGCGTTTTTACAGCAGAACTTCGATCTACCGCCCGGCAGCGTACCCTGCCATATCGTTAACTCATCAGAGGCCTTCGTGCAGCTGGCGCGTCAGGGCACAACCTGCTGCATGATCCCGCATCTGCAGATCGAGAAAGAGCTGCAGAGCGGTGAGCTGATCGACCTGACGCCAGGCCTGCACCAGCGCCGCATGCTCTACTGGCACCGCTTCGCCCCGGAAAGCCGGATGATGCGCAACGTCACCGATGCACTGCTGGCCCACGGCCATAAGGTCCTGCGCCAGGACTAATAAAAAAGCCGGGTCGCGTTAGCGCTCACCCGGCTTTTTATTGCTGCTAAAGCACAACCATTACGGGGCTTTTGTCGCCGTATCCGGCTGCTGCGCTTGCTGCTGCACCTGCGGAGTCTGCTGGCTCTGCTGCTGACCCTGTGCTGGCTCCAGCTGGAACACCACATCAACCTGATCGTCGAACTGAATCGTTGGCTGTTCGTAGGTATCCTGCGCGGAGACCGGCGCCGCTTCCGCTTTCATCATGCGCACCATCGGGCTCGGCTGGTAGTTAGAGACGTGGTAACGCACGCTGTAGACCGGACCCAGTTTGCTGTTGAAGCCAGACGCCAGCTGCTGCGCCTGACGCACGGCATCATCAATCGCCGCTTTACGCGCTTCGTCTTTATATTTCTCAGGTTGCGCAACACCCAGTGAGACTGAACGGATCTCATTCAGACCCGCTTTCAGCGCGCCATCCAGCAGGGCGTTAAGTTTATCGAGCTGACGCACCGTCACTTCCACGGAGCGCACCGCGCGGTAACCTTTCAGGATGCTTTTGCCATCCTTATAGTCATAATCCGGCTGGGTACGCAGGTTGGCAGAGTTGATATCTTTTTTACCCACGCCGTTCTGCTCCAGGAAAGAGAGATATTGCGCAACGCGGTCGTCTGCCTGTTTCTTGGCGGTGGCAGCATCTTTGGCCGCCACGTTCACTTCAATGGCTAAGGTCGCAATATCCGGTGCCGCATCCACGCTTGCGGTGCCGGAGGTCACAATGTGCGGGCTGTCAGGCAGTTCACTGGCCTGAACGGATGCTGCGCCAAAACCCATTAATGCCGCCAGGGCAATTGCATTCAACTTCACTTTAATTCCTCCATGTTGCGAAGAGTGCCCAGGTAACAGGGCGCATGCCAGCAAGCTTAGCGACTGCTGGCCGAATGTCCATAAGACAACGCTTAGTTGAATAGTTCACGAATGTGATGAATTCCCTCTTTCGCCAGCTGAAAAGCAATAAACCACATCACCACGCCGACCAGGCCGTTAATAATGCGCTGAGCTTTGGCGGTGCGCAGACGGGGTGCCAGCCATGCAGCGAGCAGCGCCAGACCAAAGAACCAGAGGAAGGAAGCGCTGACGGTACCCAGCGCGAACCAGCGTCTCGGCTCGACATCCAGCTGCCCGCCCAGACTGCCCAACACCACAAACGTA
>NZ_JBBCPK010000015.1:0-64028 GCF_037150775.1 Leclercia sp. M50 | reverse complement strand
GTCGCCTATATGGGGCCGCAGTATGAGGTGATTGTGGAGTGGCACGGGCAGGAGATTTTGTTGCAGGTGAACGCGACAAGGCTGCAGCCGGACGTGGGGGAAGCGTATTTCCTGGAGATCCATCCGTATGGGATGTTTGTGCTGGCGGATGCGGCGTAAACGGCACCGTTTTGTTCCCTCTTCCTGTGGGAGAGGGCTGGGGTGAGGGGGAGCATGCGGCTCCGGTGGTGGTTCCGGAGACGTTAAAAGAAAGCCTGACGGTAAAGGATTTCCCGACCCGTCTCCCTGTTTTTGAGCCCGAGGCCGATCACCTCGGGCGCTACTGCCAGGTACTGACCCAGCAGTTGATCAGTGGCTCGCTCACCACGGACGTGGAAAGAGTCATCCAGAATCTGCCCGGAGAACGGGTCAGTTTCTACGCCGATACGCTCAAGATGCCGCGCTGGCTCAGAACCGATGAGGGGGTAATTGAACTCCTGGCGTAATGATTAATGCCCGGCGGCGCTGCGCTTGCCGGGCCTACGGTTGCCATTACCTGTTTCACTTAAAGCCTTTTAATTTTAAGCACTTTTCTGTAAACCACGCTTCCTCTCGCCTGTCGCATACTGTACGATTAATATACAAAGCCAACAGCAATTAGAGGGATACTAAATGCCAGTTGATGAAAGTATAAAACCCACATCAGGAACACCCATTGTACCCGGTGGCGTCAGACAACTAACGATAGGTGAAATTGCACTAGCCAGGACTTTATTTGGTGAAAGTCTGATCTATAGCCGCATTTGGGTTCATCGTGAAGGGTATTTACCATTCAACCTGCAACCCGTAGATGTTGCAATGGCTCCCGACGGCGAATTATGGTTTAGAGAGGGAACCTATTCACCGGATTTTTCTTTAGAAAGAGACCTGCAGAAGAAACACAGATTTATGCATGAAATGGTTCATGCATGGCAAGCACAAAAGGGAATGTTTGTTAGAACCAGAGGGTTATTCTCTCGCTTGGCTGATTATAGTTACAGTTTAGACAAAGCTAACTTCCTCCATTATGGGCTAGAACAACAAGCATCAATTGCCAGCGATTATTGGCTACTTCTTACCTATGGGTTTAATAGTGATACGTTATATTTAACAGAATATAGAGATTATCATCCGAATGTATCCACTCATGAACTAATTAGAAAATACAAATCAGTTTTGAAAGGATTTCCAGGATGAAGAGATTACTCACATTACCTTTTATTGTTATCCTTACGGGTTGCCCTGGTGGAGGAAAACCAGCATCAATACATCGTAGCGTGTTTATGCAAGGTAACACCATCTGCTTTACTATAAACAAGAATGATATTCTAAAACGTTATAGCATTTACTATTGGCCTAATAAAAAATACACAATTTTAGAAGCAAAAGATAATATATCTTTATCATATCCTGACACATGCGTAAACGTTAAATTGCCAAAGGGATATAACTACAATATTGCATATAATTTAAATGGAGTCAGTTATTCTGATTCATTCTTTATCGACAACGATGGGAACAGATAATTATGTCACTACCAGCTTATTTATTTCTGTATGATGAAAATGGAATGCAAATTCCAGGAGATTGCATGGCTTTAGGCCGTGAGGGTGCAATAGAAGTTATGAATAGTAGTTACGGCGTAAGGCAGCCAGTAGACAGCAATACAGGAAACATGACAGGATGTAGACAACATAGTCCTGTAGTAATTCATAAACAACTTGATAAAACCAGCCCTTTCTTTGCTATCGCTGTGTGTGAGCAAAAGAGATTTCAAAAAGCGGTGCTTAAATATTATGAAATCGTAGAAGCAGGAATAGAGACGGAGATTTATAATATTAAGCTAGAGGGTGTTGTCGTTTCTTCTGTAGATTTCACTCATGTTTATTATCCTGGTAGTACTACCCCGAACATGCATGAAGTAGTGGGACTTAGATTCCGAGGTATTGAATGGAATTATGTAAGAGGAAATATTAAATATGATGATGCATGGATGAAGCCAGCAAAACCGAATGAGACGCAAAAATAAAGTAAATGGGGCAATCGCAGAGCCAGTCAGTGGCTTAAATGACTGGCATTACAAATTTGGTTGCCGTTTTCGTATTTGCTGCCTCTCCCATAGGGACAAAGGCTCCACAATATTTCTTAGGTCCTTAAAGCAAGCAACGTATGGTGAAAGGCCCTCTCTTCAGTCGAACGTTCCCTCACCACTCCAGCCCTCTCCATCAATGAAGAGAGAGCCGCCCGAGCAATGAATTTTTAACGAAAGTTCTTCAACCGAAACCGATAGTGCAGCGCTATTCTCAGCGCCGGGCAGTAATCTCAGCAATATCCTTCGGCGTCGTCCTGCAACACCCCCCAATCAGCTTCGCCCCTGTCGCTAACCACTGCGGCAAATACCCCGCCAGCGTCTCGCAGGCCTCCCCGTGATGATGCCAGGTTTTGCTCACCGCATCGTAATGCTCGCCCGAGTTCGGATAGACCACCAGCGGCAGCGCCGTCAGGCTTTGCAGGTGTTGCAGCGCGGCGGTGGTCTTCTCCAGCGCGATACAGTTAATCCCCAGCGCAATCACCTGCGGGTAAGCCGCCAGCACCGACACCACCTCGCGCAGCGGCGTGCCGTCGCTCAGGTGCTCACTGTCGCGCAGCGTAAACGAGAACCACGCCCGGGCGCGCGGGTAGGCCGTCAGCAGATCCGCCAGAGCCTTAATTTCAGCAAACGATGGCAGGGTTTCGCAGGCCAGCAGATCCGCCCCGGCATCCAGCAACGCCTCTACCCGCGGACGATGAAAGGCGGTAAAGACCTCTGCGCTGCGCAGATAGTCGCCGCGGTATTCCGACCCGTCCGCCAGGAATGCGCCGTACGGCCCGACCGAACCGGCCACCAGCCGCGTGCCGGCCTGCGGGTTTTCCGCCAGATACGCTTCCCGCGCCTTGCGCGCCAGCTCAACGCTTTTGCTAATCAGTGCCCGGGAGTGCGCCTCGTCCAGCCCGCGGGCGGCAAACCCCTCCGGCGTGGCCTGATAGCTGGCGGTGATCGCCACCTGCGCCCCGGCACGGAAGTAGTCGAGGTGTACGTCGCGGATCAGCTCCGGGTCCTCCATTAATACCTTCGCCGACCACAGGCTGTCGGCCAGGTTACAGCCGCGCGCTTCCAGCTCCGTTGCCATCGCCCCGTCCAGAACCACAAAGGGCTGGCTTTCAAGGAGGGCGGTAAGCGGATTATTCTGCGACATGTTCAGGCTCCTGGGTTTTCAGATTTTGAGTAAGGTAGTACGCGCCATAGCAGAGCGCCACAAACGGCAAACCACAGTAAAGGGCAATGCGCTGGCTCGGGTCAAAGGCCAGGCCAACGCAGGCCACCAGGCAGAGGATAAAGCCCAGTACCGGCACCAGCGGATACCACGGGGCGCGGTAGTGCAGATCGCCGAGCGGTTTGCCCGCCTGCAGATGGCGACGGCGGAAGACAAAGTGCGAGGCGCAGATGCTGATCCACACTGCCACCACCGCAAAACCGGAAATCGCCGACAGCGCGACAAACACCGTATCCGGGGCCACTACGCTTGAGAAGAGCGCCAGCACGCCGCCGAGCATCGACACCGACAGCGCCGTTAGCGGCACGCCGTTTTTATTCACCCGGGCAAAGCAGCGCGGCAGGGTATTTTCATTCGACAGGGACCACAGCATCCGCCCGGAAGCGTAAAGTCCGGAGTTGGCCGCCGAGAGGATCGCCGTCAGGATCACAAAGTTGACGATATCCGCGGCATACGGAATGCCCACCTTCTCAAACACCAGCACGAACGGGCTTTTTTCCACCCCGGCCTGCTGCATCGGGATCAGCGCCGCCAGCACAAATACGGTGCCGATAAAGAAGATGATCAACCGCGCAATGGTGGTGCGAATGGCGACAGGAATCACCTTGTGCGGGTTTTCGGTTTCACCCGCCGCAATGCCGATCAGCTCGGTGCCGGAGAAGGCGAAGTTAACCGCCACCATGGTCATCAGGATCGGCAGGCCGCCGTGCGGGAACCAGCCTTCGGCGGTAAGGTTGCTGAGCCCCGGCGCGGGAGAACCGTCCTGCATCGGGATGAAGCCAAAGATGGCCGCGCCGCCCAGAACAATAAAGGCGATGATGGTGATCACTTTGACCAGCGAGAACCAGAACTCCCCTTCGGCAAAGAAGCGGGTCGAGATGACGTTGAGGGCAAAAATGACCGCGCAGAAGAGTACGCACCACATCCAGACCGGCACCTGCGGGAACCAGTACTGCATGCAGAATCCGGCGGCGGTAAAGCTCGAGCCCAGCGCTACCGTCCAGGTGAGCCAGTAGAGCCACGCCACGGTGTAGCCCGTTGCCGGGCCGAGATAGCGCGCAGCATAGACGTGAAAGGCGCCGGTCTCCGGCATCGCCACGGAGAGTTCGCCGAGGCACTGCATCACCAGCCAGACCACCAGCGCGCCAATCAGATAGGCCAGCAGCGTGCCCGCCGCTCCGGTGGTGGAAATAATGTAACCCGTATTAAAAAAGAGCCCGGTGCCGATCACGCCGCCAAGCGACAGCATGATCAGGTGGCGGGTCTTCATGGTGCGCTGTAGCTGTCCGTTTTGTTCTGTTTGCATATCACCTTCTATACGTATGGACATCTAAACATCCAAAAGAAGGTGTGTTTATACCGCGATTGTTAACAAATTGCTAGCCATGCACCAGACGAAGACGCGCGCGACGGGCGCTTAAACGGGGCCGCACCGTATAAATCACGTAGAGATAGGGTCGCCATGCCATAGGACACCTCCTGCAAATCGCTACTTACAGCATGTACCGCACCGGGCCCCACGTCGGTCAGGCGAAAGTGGTATCTGGTTATTAGCCGCTAAACTGGCGAGTGGTGCGGCCTGTCGCCCGGCGGCGCTGCGCTTGCACGGGCCTACGGACTGGCGGGTGGTGCGGGCCTTGCCCGGCGGCGCTGCGCTTGCGCGGGCCTACTCATTCACGTAGGCCGGGTAAGGCGCAGCCGCCACCCGGCAGAAGATCGCAATATGTTAAATTACGTAAAACACTCTATAGTCGTAGTGTTTCATTAAAAAAGGATGAGCTGATGCGATTTAACGGACTGACCAAAGGTTTCTTCATACTGATACTGCTGATGGTCTCATGGGCGTTTTTTGATGTGCTGTCGCCCTACTTCTCGGCCATTCTGTGGGCTGCTATCCTGGCGGTAATTTTCTACCCGGTCAAAAACACCCTGCGTATCAAACTGGGGGATCGCAACGGGCTGGCGGCGCTGCTGAGCGTGCTGCTTATCTGCCTCATCGTCTTTATTCCGCTGATGGTGATCTTTTCCTCATTAGCCTTTGAACTCAATATTGTTTACACGCGCCTGCAGCAGAACGACACCCAATTTTCCGGGGTGTTCGCTGGTCTCTTCTCTCATCTGCCAGACTGGCTGCGCGCGCTGATGATCGAGCATGATCTCGACACTGCCGCGCAGATCCAGCAAAAGCTCTCTGAAGCGGCGTTACGCGGCGGGCAATATCTTGCCGGCAGCGCCTTCCTGATTGGTAAAGGCACCTTTGGCTTCGCCATCAGCTTTGGCGTAATGGTCTATCTGCTCTTTTTCCTGTTGAAAGATGGCCCGTGGCTGGTGCGCCAGATCCTCGACAGCCTGCCGCTGTCGAATTTCGCCAAACACCATCTGTTTGCCAAATTTGCCGGGGTTGCCAGAGCGACGGTAAAAGGCACGGCCGTGGTGGCCCTGGTCCAGGGTGTGCTGGGCGGTATCGCCTTCTGGATAGTCGGTATTAATGGCAGCATCTTGTGGGGCGCGCTGATTGCGTTCCTGTCGCTGATCCCGGCGGTCGGCTCGGCCATCGTCTGGGTACCGGCAGCTATTTTCCTCTTCGCCACCCATCAGCTATGGCAGGGCCTGTTTATCGTCGGCTTCTTTGTGCTGGTGGTGGGGCTGGTGGATAACCTGCTGCGCCCGCTGCTGGTGGGAAAAGACACCAAAATGCCCGATTATCTTATCCTCATCACTACCCTCGGCGGGATGGAGATTTACGGCATCAACGGTTTTGTGATTGGTCCGTTAATCGCCGCGCTGTTTATCGCCTGCTGGAACCTGCTTTCGGGTCGCGATCATGCCGGTAATGCCGAAGAGATTGACGATGCGATTATCGAGGAAGGGAAAAATTCGCCTGATTTATGAAGAAGGAATAAGACGTGCGTATCGCCACTATCACTAACTGGGCATACGGTGCCACGGTTTGTCTGACTATCGCTTCCGGCGTGGCTATGTTGATGGCCTCCAGCGCCGAAAGCGTTGAGCGGCAGGCCGTTGAACAGCGCTACGTCTTCGATCAGCTCACCGAAGAGGTGGAAGTTGACGCCTGGGCGCTCTCCGACCTGGCGCGGTTGTACGTCATTAAACAGGATCCCGCGGTGGCAGAGGAGTACCGCCAGAAAGCGGAAACGATGGTCAGAATTGAGCATCGCCTGCAAAAGCTGAAAGATGCGGGTGCCAGCGATGATGAACTGGCGCTGCTGCACGAAGGTTTGCAGATGGCCGATGCGCTGCAGGATGAGCAACAGAGCGCTATCGCCAGCGTCGGGCGCGGGCAGCAGCCTCAGGCCATTGAACTGCTTTATAACGAGCGTTACGAGAGCGAGCTGGAGCAGGTCCAGAATAAGCTCGATCATTTTCGTCAGATGCTGGACCGCCGCACCAATGTGGCAATTGAGGATGCCACGGCAAAATCCCGCGCGCTGCGTACCCTCTCCGAGGTGATGGTCGGCCTGACCGCACTAATGTTTTTGTTTGTGCTCGGTTTTATCCTCAAACGCCGGGTGCTGCGCCCGGTGGTGCGCCTGAGTGATGTGGTCAACCGACTGGCGTCTCAGGATTATGGGGTCGAAGCCCCGGATTACCGGCAGATCGACGAGATTGGCGATATGGCCCAGGCGATCCGTATCTTTCGTGAAAACGGTCTGGTACGGCAGCGGCTGGAAAAAGAGCGTGATGCCGACTGGGCGATCCGCGAGCTGCTGGCGCGAATGACGCAGCGGCTGCAAGGGTGCGAGTCCGTCGAGGATGTCCTGAACGTGGCGCAACTGTTCGCGCCCGGCATAGCGCCGGGCATTCCCGGACAGCTCTGGCTTCTCGAAAGGGAGCCGTGGCAGATGCACTGTGCCGCCGAATGGCTCGACCCGCAGGGTGAGTCCGATCCCTTCCATCCGGACCAGTGCTGGGCCGTGCGCCGCGGGCAGAGTCATCCGCCAGTGACCGGCGAGCCGGATATTACCTGTTACCACCTCCCCGACGCCTGTGCCAGCCATGCGCTCTGCGTTCCCCTGATTGCCCAGGGCGAGACCATCGGCCTGCTCTCGTTCCAGAACGTGACCCCGGCGATGGCTCCATCCCGCGCCTATCTGGAGCTGATGGCCGAGGCGCTCGGTCTGGCGCTGGCCAACCAGCGCCTGCGTGATGCCCTGCTGGAGAAAGCGTTGTTCGATCCGCTAACCAATCTGCGCAATCGTCATCATCTGGAGGATGCCCTGCGTACCCAGTTGAGTCAGGCGCAGCATACCGGCCAGCCGGTAAGCTGCCTGATGATCGATATCGACCACTTCAAAGCCATTAACGACAAGTTTGGTCATGATGCCGGCGACCTGGTGCTCAAAAGCGTGGCGACGGTGGTGCAGCGCGCGGTCAGCGACAGGGGGATGGCGTTTCGCTATGGCGGGGAGGAGTTCCTGGTCCTGCTCCCGGGTGCCGATGAGGCGTCGGCCTTTGCCTGCGCCTCCGAAATCCATACCAACGTGCACAGCCTGGCGCTGCGTTATGAGCTGACGGAGATAGGTACGGTGGATGTGTCGATCGGTATTGCCAGCTACCCGCAGCACGTCCAGAGCGACAACCTGCTGCGCGCCGCGGACGTGGCGTTGTACCGGGCGAAGGAGCTGGGGCGTTCCAGAGTTGTCAGTTTCGGGATGCTGGAGACGGGGTGGTGGGCCTCTGATTATGGGCATCACAACTTTTCCGTATGGATGGGGATTTTTGTCATGCCCTATACTGGCATCAGAACCTGATCCCGGCCCCTCTTAAAAAATGTTAACCATCGAAAAATCCAGCCCGACCTCAGCCGACTCGCAGGCACTAATTGAGCAGCTCTCCGCAGAGCTGGCCGCGATTACCGGTGACAGCGGAAAAAGTCATTTTAATGCTCAGGATGTATCAGGGCCGCGGGCCGTATGGGCGGTGGCAAAAGATAAAAACAATCAGCCCGTCGGCTGCGGCGCCTTGCGTCCCCTCTCGGATCACACCGCCGAACTCAAACGCATGTTTTCGAACCGCGCTTATCCGGGAACAGGGGCGGCTATGCTTGCCTGGCTTGAAGAGGCGGCACGGGCGATGGGCTATCGTGAGCTGTGGCTTGAGACGCGAAAAATTAACACCCGCGCCGTGCAGTTCTACCTGAAGCATGGCTATGCCCAGATAGATAACTATGGCCCCTATATCGGACGAGAAGAGGCGATTTGCCTGGCAAAGCGGTTAACGGATCAGGCCTGATTACTCCCTCGTCAGAATCGCGTATCATTGCCCTCCCCTGTTCGCTCATGCCGTTGCTGCCCTATGCCTCTCAATTATCTCTGTTATTTTCTTCTGGCCCTGGCCGCTGCGGGCAGTGCGTTATCGCCCTCCCCTTTAGCCATCTGGTTTGTGCTCACCAGCGCGCTGACATTTATGATTTACGGCGCAGATAAAATGGCGGCCCGCAAGGCCTGGCGCCGGGTGCCTGAAGCCACGCTGCTGATATGTGGCCTGGTGGGCGGATGGCCCGGGGCGATCCTCGGCCAGCAGCTGTTTCGCCATAAAACCCAAAAACAGCCGTTTAAAACCTGGTTTATGATCAGCGTAGTACTCAACGTCGCGGTACTGCTGGCGGCTCTGGCCTTGATTGACAGCCACTTGTGAAACATAGTTGTATAACACAACTATTTTTTACACGTTAAGGTTAATGATGGCTGATTCGTCGATTGTTGAAGAGATCCGTATCTCGTCACGCCTGATGGTGCGGGAACTCGGTTTTATGAACCACACGCTGGCGGCAACGGACTACTCCCCTTCTGTGGTGCATACCTTGCTGGAAATCGAAGCCCGGAGCTCATTGACCGCAGCCGGGATCGTGCAGATCCTGGGGCTTGAGAAATCCAGCGTCAGCCGTATGCTCGCGAAACTCGTTAAGGCCGGTGAGCTGGAGGAAACGTTCTCCAGCGAAGATGCGCGATTTAAGCAGCTGAGCCTTAGCCCTCAGGGCCGGGAAACGGTGCGCAGGATTAATGCCTACGGGAATGAACGCGTCATCTCTGCCCTGCAAAAAATGGACTCCAGCCAGCAGCGCGTCGTTTCAAAGGGTCTGAGCATTTATGCCCAGGCCCTGAAAGCCTGCCGCGATGATTCCAGCCTGGATGAGAAGAGCACGATCACCATCGTCTCTGGCTATCATCCGGGCATGATTGGCCGCATAACGGAAATGCACGGCAGCTTTTATGCCCGCGAACACCATTTCGGCAGTTTCTTTGAGAGTAAAGTCGCCGCTGGCCTGGCGGAATTTTCAGGCCGTCTGGAGAAGCCGTGCAACCAAATCTGGCTGGCAATGTTGAACGGGCGCATCGTCGGATCTGTCGCCATTGATGGTGAAGACCTGGGCAACAACGAGGCGCATCTGCGCTGGTTTATCCTGGATGATGGCTGTCGCGGCAGCGGCGTGGGCAGAAAGCTGATTGCCGAAGCGATGATATTTTGCGACCAAAAGCAGTTCTCCGCCGTTCAGCTGTGGACCTTTAACAAGCTGACGGCGGCGCGACGCCTGTATGAATCGTTCGGTTTTACATTATCGAAAGAGTGGCAAGGCGATCAGTGGGGTAGCACGATTACCGAGCAGCAGTTTACGCGCAAGTGAACGGCGTTAATGCGCTATTTCATCCTCTGAAAGCGCGATAACGGTCTCATTATGCCAGGCTTTATGTCATCAACGAAACGCAAGGAGCCGACTGTGTCGCATACCCAGCCGTCACATCACCTCGCACGACTTACGCCTGCATAAAGGGATCGCTCATTTGAAAAATGCGAAATACGACATGCCCCAACGTGATAACGGGTTCGTTAGCCTCGGGGACTATGCTGCTATCGGCGAAGGACGCTCGGTAGCGCTCATCGCCCCGGATGGCTCGATCGACTGGTGGGGCGCGCCCAATCTCGATTCCCCGCCCCTCTTCGACCGGTTACTGGATCCCAACATCGGTGGTTTTTTCAGCCTGACACCTGCGGATGAATACACCGTCTCGCGCGCCTATCGCGATGACAGCAACATTCTGGAAACCCGCTATGAGACGAAAGGCGGCACGGTTCTGTTAACCGAATCCATTAACAGTACTCTGGCGGGCCGCCTGCCCTGGAGTGAGCTGGCGCGCCGTCTGGAAGGCCTCCGCGGCACCGTGACGTTCAGGCTTCATCTGCGGTTCGGAACGATGATCGAAACCCGCTCGCCCTGGCGCTCCGATACCTTCAAGGGCAGCGTTTATCATATTGGCGACCTGATGGCGATGCTGCACACCAGCAAAAACGTAGTCATTACCCATGCCGATGATGAAGAGGTCGAGGCGGAAATCGTTCTGAAAAAAGGGAGCCGGGAGCTGGTCGCACTGCTGGTGACGCAGAGTGAGCCGCTGGCGGTGCCCGATATCGAGGCGATTGATAACCGCATTGAGACCAGCCACACCGCGTGGCAGGACTGGGTGAAGGGGCTGAAATATGATGGCCTGTACAAAGATCACGTTATCCGCTCCGCGCTGGCGCTGAAGTTCCTCTGGTACTCTCCTACCGGCGCGCTGGCGGCGGCGGCCACCACCTCTCTGCCGGAGGGGCCCGGCGGCAGTAAAAACTATGATTACCGTTTTGCCTGGGTGCGCGATGCCTGCCTGATCATCAAAGCCTTTACCTATCTTGGCACCCTTGAAGAGTGTAAGGCGGCCTTCTCCTGGCTGTCGAAAACCATCATCAAACACGGCCCGGAGATGCGGGCCTGCTACACCCTCGACGGCGAGCTGGTGCCGGAAGAGAAGTACGCGGAGCTCCAGGGCTACCGGGATTCGCAGCCGGTACGCCTGGGCAATAATGCCCGAACCCAGCGCCAGCTGAGCATGTATGGCGATATGCTGGGGGTGGCAAAACTGTTCGTCGAGGCGGGCCATATTCTGGATACGGGCACGTCGCGCTTTTTAGGGCATCTTGCCAATCAGTGCGCCGATCGCTGGCGCATGAAGGATTCGGGGATCTGGGAACTGCCGGAAGAGCGGCACTATACCCACTCAAAAATGTCCTGCTGGCTGGCGCTGGACTGCGCCGTGGTACTGGCGGAGGGCAGCCATATCGAACCCACATGGAAAGCGCGCTGGGCGCGGGAGCGGGACAGGATCCGCGACTGGATTGAAGAACACTGCTGGTCCGAAACCCATCAGTCTTACTGCTTTTACAGCGGCGATGGTGGGCTGCTTGATGTGTCACTCACCCTGGTGTCACGCTACGGTGTGAAGGTCAACCCGAAGCGCATGAAGCTCACCTATGAGGCGATCTATCGCGAGCTGGGCCATAACAGCGCAATGATCTACCGCTACAGCGGCGTTGAGCAGGAGGAGAGCACCTTTATCGCCTGCGCCTTCTGGCTGGCTGAAGCCTGGGCCTCCATGGGTGAACCGGCGCTGGCGGAAGCGAACATGGATGAAATTCTCAATACCCTGTGCCATCGCGGCAATGTCGAAACCTTTAATGAGATGTTCGATACCCGCACCGGCGAATGGGTTGGCAACATGCCCCAGGGGTTAAGCCATCTGGCGCTGATCTGCGCGGCGCAGGCCATCAGCGATCACCGGAAGGATAAATAGCGAGAGCGGAAGTGGTACGCCAGCGCGCTGGATAACAGTCTGTCATCATGCTTGTCTGTTCAAAAACAGACAAGCATGAAATGCCGTCACCAAGTGAGCACGCTTTTCAGTTAATTTTTGTTTTTCTTTTCCAGCGCTTCCCACAGCCCCATCAGGTAAGTGACACCCAATGCACGATCGTACAGACCGTAGCCCGGGCGGCCCTCTTCACCCCAGATAAAGCGGCCATGATCCGGGCGGATATAGCCATCGAAACCGTTATCATGCAGAGCCTGCATAACGCGATACATATCCAGTGAACCATACCGGGAAGGATGAGCAGACTCGTAGAAGTCTTTATCCTTAATTAACTTAATATTACGCACATGGGCAAAATGGAGACGCTTACGGCGGGTGAATTCGGCCAGAATTTCGTACACGTCATTGTCCGGATCTTCAGCAATAGAGCCGGTACACAGCGTTATCCCATTAGAGGGGGAGTCAACCGCATCGCAAATCATTGCCAGATCGGTGTAATTTTTCACCACTCGCGGCAGTCCGAAAATAGAGTACGGAGGATCATCGGGATGGATCGCCATTTTCACGCCAACTTCTTCACAAACAGGAATAATTTCACGCAGAAAGTAAAACAGGTTTTCACGCAGCTTGTCGTCATCCACGCCGTTATAGCGAGCAAATAATTCCTGCACTTTTGCCAGACGCTCCGGTTCCCATCCTGGCAACGCGAAACCATTCGAATTATCCAGAACCTCCTTCACCACCTCCTCCAGGGTCTTATCTATCCCCTGTTTTTCGAATGCCATGGTCAGGGAGCCATCCGGAAGGCGGTAGTTCATGTCTGTTTTCATCCAGTCAAAGACCGGCATGAAGTTATAACAGATAACCTTTACGCCAAAACCCGCCAGATTACGGATGGTTTGTTTGTAGTTCTCAATGTAACGGTCGCGCTCGGGGGTGCCGATTTTGATGTCATCGTGGATGTTGACGCTTTCGATCACCTCCATCGTTAACCCTGCGGCATGAGCCTGCTCTACCAGAGCCTTAATTTTTTCCACCGGCCAGATCTCTCCGGGCGCAACGTCATACAATGCCCCCACGACACCCTCAACCCCGGGCACCTGTCGAATATACTCAAGGGGAATTTTATCCTCCTGAGGCCCAAACCAGCGCATTGTCATCTGCATTTTGCTTCCACCTTTGTCGTTACGTTTTCGCGTTCTGAATAAGTACCATACTAGTATGAAAAAGCATATTCAGTAATTTTTATGAGATCAAGCCTCGCCGGAAAAATAACGTCTCTTTTACCCTGCAACGCGGTGGAAGCCTGCCTCCCCGTTAGAAGAAATAACCCTTGCAGTAAAGGTTGTTATTTTGTGAAAGATTTTAATAAGAAAAGCATTATGTAATATATATTCTGCTATTTACATTCAGAAATGCACAAATAAACACAACCCTCGCCAAAAAGAACAAATAAATAACATTTGATGACTATGATATGAGTCACACTTTTTTATTTATACTTGTATGGTAGTAGACTTGTAATCCGTGAGAGGTTTAATGTTTATGGCATAAGACATGCGCCGTTGGCCTGCTTCGGCCAAAAAGGGCGGTGTTTAGGTTATAAAAAACTGCGCTCACGGAGACTTTATGTCACTGATTAATAATAGCTTTATGATCAACAACATCACAGGGCAGAAGCTATATTCTGAACTGGCAAAATCGCTACCCATTATTGATTATCATTGTCATCTTGATGCAAAAGCGATATGGGAAAATAAACCCTTTACCGATATGACTCAGCTATGGCTGGAGGGCGATCATTACAAATGGCGTGCCATGCGCGCGAATGGGATCCCTGAACGGAAAATTACCGGTAATGCCAGTGCGGAAGAAAAATTCGAAGCCTGGGCGCAAACCGTTGAAGCCAGTTTTGGCAATCCGCTTTACCACTGGACCCATCTCGAACTGAAGCACTATTTTAATATCGACGACACCCTCAACAGCAAAAACTGGCGTGAAATTATGCGCCGCTGTAATGAACAGTTACGTAGCAGTGATTTTTTACCCCAGGCATTAATTCGCCGCTCTAACGTTGAAGCGCTGTGCACTACCGATGGCCCGCTTGACGATCTGCACTACCATCAGCAACTGGCAGCGCAGAGCGATTTTGCCACTCTCGTCCTGCCTACCTTCCGCCCGGATGAACTGTTCGAGACGGACCCGGATCGCTTCCTGACCTTTGTCGAACGGCTGGCGCAGAAAACAGACATATCGATCGCGTCACTCGAACACTTCCTGGCTGCACTGGCGTCACGCATTGATTTCTTCCACTCCGTGGGCTGCCGAATTTCCGATCACGGGCCGCTGGCAGTGCACTATTGCTGTCTCGATGAAACCGCGCAAGCCGCGCTGTTCCAACGCCGACTGGCAGGTGAAACGCTGACGGAAAATGAACGCCAGGCGTGGGATAGCCTCATTTTTGTCGCGCTTGCCAGAATGTACAAAGAGCGCGGCTGGGCGATGCAGATTCACTTCGGTGCGATCCGTAACAACAACATGCCGATGTTCCGCAAAGTCGGCATTAATAGCGGTTTTGATTCAATTGGCGATCAGCCCCATCTCGCCGGGAGCCTGAACGCCCTGCTCAATGCCATGGCTGAAAACGACGGTCTGCCAAAAACGATCCTCTATAACCTTAACGCCAGCTACAACGACGTGGTCGCCTCCACCCTTGCCAATTTCCAGAGCGGTGAAGAGGGCGTGAAGTCCCCGCTGCAATTTGGTTCCGGCTGGTGGTTTAACGATACGCGCCGCGGCATGGTTAGCCAGCTTAACACCCTGGCCGATCAGGGTTTACTGGCCAATTTTATTGGCATGCTCACCGACTCCCGCAGCTTCGTCTCCTATACCCGTCACGATTACTTCCGCCGGATCCTCTGCGATCTGATTGGCGGCTGGGTAGAGAGAGGGGAAGTCCCGAACGATGAAGCGATCCTTGCTTCCATGATTCGCGGCATCTGTGTTGAAAACGCACGCCGCTATTTTTGTTTTGCTCAAGCCTGAGGCAGGAATAACCTATGTCGCTTAAGAAGAGAAAAGTCACTATTCCTGTCAGTATCGGCTATGGTCTGACAGATATCATGGGTGGCGGGGCTTTTACCGTTATTGGTGCCTGGCTGCTTTTCTTCTATACCACCTTTGTCGGTCTGTCGCCGATTGAAGCAGCCTCTATCGTCGCTATCGCCCGTATTGTCGACGCGATCGTCAGCCTGTTTATGGGCAGTTTTACGGATCATTTTTATAAAAATTATCTGGGCAAAAAATTTGGTCGCCGGCGGTTCTTTCTGCTGATCGGTGCGCCGCTGATGCTGGTTTATATTCTGCTCTGGCTGAACGGGATGAATTTCTGGTTCTATCTCGCCGTCTATCTGGCCTTTGAAATCATTGCTGCAATGGTGCTGATCCCATGGGAAACGCTGCCATCGGAAATGACCAAAGACTTTAACGACCGTACCAAACTTTCCACCTGCCGTATGTTCCTGTCAGCCTCCGGAACGTTCCTCGCGACCTTTATTCCAGGCCTGCTGATTGGCTGGCTGGGCGATCACAATGCCGATGCTTATCTGATCAACGGCGTGGTGTTTGCCGTGCTGTTCACCGTCTGCGTGTTTATCTCCTGGAAAGTTACATGGGAACGAGAGTTAACCCCAGAAATGCTGGCAGAAATGGAAAAAGCGCCACAGGCAAAAACAGCCGCTGAGCAACTCGCCGCCGTAGGCAATCTGTTTAAGGAGTACGCTTCAACGCTGAAGGTTCGCGCGTTCCGTAAACACCTCGCCATCTATCTTTTCTCCTTTACCGCCAAGGATGTTTACAACACGGTTTTCGTCTTCTTCTGCGTCTACTGTCTGAGCGTTTCCTCCTCGCTGGCGGGCTCCCTGCTCTCTATGAGCATCGTCGGGTTGCCGGTTACGCTGGCGGCAGGCGTGGCAATCATCAAATATGGCCCGTCACGTCTTTATGTCTTTGCTTACTCTGTCATGCTGCTCTGTCTCGGCGGGTTCTTCCTGGTCTATCAGTTCCCGACAGACCACAAAGTGATGCTGCTGGTGATCCTCGCCGGGGTTTATCAGGTGGGCCGCTGCGTGCTGGAATTTACCCCATGGAACGTCTTCCCGTTTATTCCGGATATCGACGAAATGATCACGCGTCAGCGTCGTGAAGGGCTGTTTGCGGCGGTAATGACCTTCTCCCGTAAGACTACGGTCGCCATTGCGACCTTTGCGGTGGGTCTGTTCCTGCAGAGCGGCGGCTTCGTGAAAGGGAGCCAGGTTCAGCCACAGGAAGCCATCAATACCATCGCCCTGCTGCTGTTTGTGGGTACCGCCGGTCTGCTGATTATTGCCCTGTGGCAGGCGCTCACCTTCCATCTGAACAAGCGCACGCACAAGATCTTTGTAGATGAAATTGAACGCCTGAAGGCACATGGCCGCAAACAGGATGTCACGCCCGAGGCTCGCCATGTCGTGGAAGACCTCACGGGCTATTCCTATGACGAGCTGTGGAATCCCGTGTCCGCAGAGTATGTGACCTCTGCGACGCCCGGTTCCGCGCTGAACGGCTAACCCCCGTCGGCAGCAGGCTTTGCCCCGCCCGCTGCCGACCCTTTCCTGCCCTGTTTAACCCCCTGCTGGATTTAAGAATAATCCCACCAACATCGCCGTCTATGCTTAACGTTTAAAAAAAGACGACAACGTCGCGCCCTCTTTGACCGTTATTTCCCCTTTGCATACCGGAGGCCTGGCATGAGCAACCAAGGCGAATACCCCGAAGATGGTGAGTTCGGGAAGCACGAACAACACGATTTTAGCCTGTCCCGACGGGACCTTTTAAAAGCCAGCGCCGCAGCAGCGGCGACCGCGGCGGTCTATCCCTGTTCCGCCCTGGCCGAGGGCGAATCCGCCGTCACACCCGCACCGGAGAAAATGCCGGTAACGTTTCGCGTTAACGGAGAGGCGCAGCAGCTGGAGGTGGATACCCGCACCACCCTGCTGGATGCCCTGCGCGAGAACCTGCACCTGACCGGCACCAAAAAGGGCTGCGATCACGGACAGTGCGGCGCCTGCACCGTCATCGTTGACGGGCGCAGGATCAATTCCTGCCTCACCCTGGCCGTGATGCACCAGAACGCCGATATCACTACCATCGAGGGGCTGGGCACTCCTGACAATCTGCACCCTATGCAGGCGGCGTTTGTTAAACACGATAGCTATCAGTGCGGCTACTGCACGCCGGGGCAAATCTGCTCCTCGGTGGCGGTGCTGAAAGAGATTGAGGCGGGCATTCCCAGCCATGTGACCCTCGATCTGGTCTCTCCTCCCGAAATGAATGCCCAGGAGATCCGCGAGCGCATGAGCGGCAACATCTGCCGCTGCGGCGCATACGCCAACATACTCGCTGCCATTGAGGATGTCGCCGGAGGGGAAAAATCATGAAAGCCTTCACCTATGAGCGGGTAAAAACCCCGGCTGAAGCCGCCGCCAGCGCCCAGCGCACACCTGGCGCCAAATTTATCGCGGGCGGCACCAATCTGCTGGATCTGATGAAGCTGGAAATCGAGACCCCTGGGCATTTGATCGACGTGAACGGTCTGGGGCTGGATAAGATTGACGCCACCGACGAGGGCGGTCTGCGCATCGGCGCCCTGGTGCGTAACACCGATCTGGCTGCAGATGAGCGCGTGCGCCGCGACTATGCCGTGCTCTCCAGAGCGCTGCTGGCCGGGGCATCTGGTCAGTTGCGCAACCAGGCCACCACGGCGGGCAATCTTCTGCAGCGCACGCGATGCCCCTACTTTTACGATACGAACCAGCCCTGCAATAAACGCCTTCCCGGCAGCGGTTGCGCGGCGCTGGAAGGTTTTAGTCGTCAGCATGCGGTCGTCGGGGGGAGCGAAGCCTGCATTGCCACCCATCCCGGCGATATGCCCGTCGCGATGCGCCTGCTGGACGCGGTGGTAGAAACCATCAATGCAGATGGAAAAACGCGCAACATCCCCCTCGCCGATTTCTATCGTGCCCCGGGGAAGACGCCCCATATTGAGACCGTGCTGACGCCCGGCGAGCTGATTACCGCCGTCACCCTGCCGCCGCCCGTGGGCGGGCAACACATCTACCGTAAGGTTCGCGATCGCGCCTCCTACGCCTTTGCGCTGGTCTCGGTGGCTGCGATTGTCCAGCCCGATGGCACCGGCCGCGTCGCGCTGGGCGGCGTCGCCCATAAACCCTGGCGGATGGCGCAGGCCGATGCGCAACTCCCCCAGGGGGCACAGGCGGTGTATGACGCGCTGTTTGCCGACGCGCATCCGACGGCTGAAAACAGGTTCAAACTCACCCTGGCGAAGCGAACGCTTGCCTCCGTGCTGACAGAAGCGAGGGCTCAGGTATGAAATTTGAGAAACCGGCAGGGGAAAACCCAATCGATCGGTTAAAGGTGGTTGGACAGCCCCATGACCGTATCGACGGCCCGTTAAAAACCACCGGCAAGGCGCACTATGCCTATGAATGGCACGACACCGCGCCCAACGCGGCCTATGGCTATGTGGTCGGATCGGCGATTGCCAAAGGCGAGATTGCCGCCATCGACACCCAAGCCGCGAAAAACGCGCCAGGCGTGCTGACGGTCGTCACGGCCAGCAGTGCTGGCGAGCTCGGCAAAGGCGAGAGAAATACGGCCACCCTGCTGGGCGGCCCGAAAATAGAGCACTACCATCAGGCCGTTGCGCTGGTGGTGGCAGAGACGTTCGAGCAGGCCCGGGCCGCGGCGTCGCTGGTGCAGGTCCAGTACCGCCGTGAAAAGGGCGCCTGGTCGCTGGCAGAGGAAAAACCCGCCGTCAACCAGCCCCCGGAGAAGACCCCTGACAAAAACGTCGGCGATTTTGATGCGGCCTTTGCCGCCGCCGAGGTGAAGATAGATGTGACCTATACCACCCCCGACCAGAGCCATATGGCGATGGAGCCGCATGCCTCCATGGCGGTCTGGGACGGCGACAAGGTGACCGTCTGGACCTCCAATCAGATGGTCGCCTGGTGCCGCACCGATCTGGCGGCGACGCTGAAAATTCCCGAGGAGAACGTGCGCATCATCTCCCCCTATATCGGCGGAGGCTTTGGCGGCAAGCTGTTCCTTAGGAGCGATGCGCTGCTGGCCGCACTGGCAGCCCGCACCCTGAAGCGCCCTGTAAAGGTCATGCTGTCGCGCCCGACCATCCCCAACAACACCACCCACCGCCCGGCCACTATTCAGCATATTCGCATCGGGACCGACAAGGCGGGCAAGATTACCGCCATCGCCCATGACAGCTGGTCAGGCAATCTGCCCGGCGGCACGCCGGAGACGGCGGTGCAGCAGACCGAACTGCTTTACGCGGGCGCCAATCGTCATACCGGCCTGCGGCTGGCAAAACTGGATCTGCCCGAGGGCAACGCCATGCGCGCCCCCGGTGAAGCGCCGGGCATGATGGCGCTTGAGATCGCCATCGATGAGATGGCGGAGAAAGCGGGCATCGATCCTGTCGAGTTTCGCATTCTCAATGATACTCAGGTCGATCCGGCCGATCCCAACCGCCCTTTCTCCCGTCGTCAGCTTATCGAGTGCCTGCGTACCGGCGCCGAAGAGTTCGGCTGGAAGCAGCGCAACGCAACGCCCGGCCAGGTTCGCGACGGACGCTGGCTGGTGGGCTACGGCATGGCGGCCGGTTTTCGCAATAACCTGTTAGAAAAATCGGGTGCCCGGGTGCATCTGGACGCGGACGGAAACGTGACGGTAGAAACCGACATGACGGACATCGGCACCGGGAGCTATACCATCATTGCCCAGACGGCGGCGGAGATGCTGGGCGTGCCGCTGGACAAGGTGACGGTGCATCTCGGTGATTCGAACTTCCCGGTGTCGGCCGGTTCAGGCGGCCAGTGGGGTGCGAACACCTCCACTTCGGGGGTTTACGCCGCCTGCGTGAAGTTACGCCAGACCATAGCCACGAACCTCGGTTTTGATCCGGACCAGGCGCAGTTCAGCGACGGGAAGATCGTTCTTGATACCCGCAGCGCGGACATTCGCGAGGCCGCAGCCAACGGCACGCTGACCGCCGAAGACAATATCGAGTTTGGCGATCTGGATAAGCAGTATCAGCAGTCGACCTTTGCCGGTCACTTTATCGAAGTGGCGGTAGATATGGCGACAGGTGAAGTCCGGGTCCGCCGCATGCTGGCGGTCTGTGCCGCAGGCCGGATCCTCAACCCGAAAACCGCCCGCAGCCAGGTAATTGGCGCGATGACCATGGGGCTCGGCGCGGCGCTGATGGAAGAGCTGGCGGTGGATACCCGTCTTGGCTACTTCGTTAATCACGATATGGCGGCGTATGAAGTCCCGGTTCATGCCGATATCCCGGAACAGAAGGTGATTTTCCTCGACGATACCGATCCCATCTCCTCGCCGATGAAGGCCAAAGGGGTGGGTGAACTGGGGCTGTGTGGCGTCGGGGCGGCCATCGCCAATGCGGTTTATAACGCGACGGGGGTGCGGGTGCGGGAGTATCCCATCACCCTGGACAAGCTGATCGATGCGCTACCCGATGTGGTGTAAGGAGAGAGCATGCTGCAAGGCGCTGCGCTGAGTGAACAGATTATCCCCGAGCAGGCTTTTGCTACCGACGACAGCGTGGCGGTGCTGCGCTTCGCGGCGGAGGCGTTTACGGCAGGCATGGCGGTGGCGCTGGTGACCCTGGTGGAGATCCGCGGCGGCGCAGCAAGGCCGCTGGGGGCACAGATGGCCGTTCGCGAGGACGGGCTCTATTGCGGCTATGTCTCCGGCGGCTGCGTGGAGGCCGCTGCCGCGTACGAGGCGCTGGAGACCCTCGCCTGCGGCACGGACCGTCAGGTGAAGTATGGCGAGGGATCGCCGTGGTTCGATATTGTGCTCCCCTGCGGCGGCGGCATCACGTTGAACATCCATAAAGTGCGCACGGTACAGCCGCTGCTGGCGGTGCTGAACAGCCTCGCCCAGCGTAAACCGGTGGGACTGCATTACCTCCCCTCTTCCCAATCATTGCAGTCGGCGCCCTGGACACCCAGGACAGGCTGGAAGGACGATCGCTTCGAGCAGGGCTATCGCCCTTGCCCACGGCTACTGATCTATGGCGGGTCGGTGGAGGCGCAGGCCACAGCCAATGTGGCGCAGGCGGCGGGATACGAGGTGTATTGCAATCCCCCCACGGTTGAGCTGATGGATGCGGACACGGCGGTGATTTTGCTCTGGCACGATCAGCACAAGGAGCTGCCGGTGTTACAGGCCGCGCTGGGAGCGGCGCCGTTTTATATCGGTGCCCTGGGCAGCCAGCGCACCCACCAGCGGCGGGTGGGCAAACTGCGTGAGCTGGGCTGGAAAGATGCGGATATCGCGCGGATTAAGGCCCCGATTGGCATCTTCCCCCAGGCGCGGGATGCCAACACGCTGGCGCTGTCGGTGGTGGCGGACGTGGCGGCGGTAAGGGCCCACACGCGGTGATCCACCAGGATCTGGCGTCAAATGCTGCTGGTCGTGAGCGGCGAATAAGCATGGCGGGAATGCCAGTGACCGCCCGTCATCCTGTCGTATGCGGCGGCATAACCAGGGTACCGGCCTTACTGCTTTCTGGTGCTGGCGCGAACTTGTAACGTTGAGGGTAATTCGATGGCTTTATCTGTCGATTTGCCAGCCAGTAGATCAAGCAACGTTTTCCCTGCGACCGTTCCCGTCTCACTCCATGGGAATTCAACCGCCGTCAGCGCCGGGGAACAGACTGCGGCAAGGGTCCCCCCGCTCAGGCTTGCCAGAGCCAGGGCGTCAGGCACTTTTTGCCCTGCACCGTGGCAGGCCATAATGCAGCCGCAGGCAATTTCATCAGAGGTGCAAATCAGCGCATCCAGCTCTGGCCAGGTAATACGAATATCGCCCAGCAGGTTTAAACCGGTCGTAATACCTGCGGGCAGATGAGAAGTCACCACACGGTGGGGAGAGTGGTTAACGGAGAGCATGGCGCTGTTCCAGCCGCTCAGTACCTGGCGAAACATAATGTTATTGGACGCCGTGCAAAGCAGGCCGATATTCTTATATCCGGCCTGCACAAGCGATGTGACCAGCTTTTTGATGGCAGCAGCATAGTCAACGCCAATACTGACCCAGCTCGCATCGCGATTGATGGCACCAATTTCAACCACCGGCACGCCGGTGTTACTGATCATTTGCGAACAACTGCTGATGTTATCAATGTTGAACTGAACAATCGCCGCCGGGTTATAGGCGAGCATTTGCGCAAAAGCGCGCTCTTCGCTCTGCCCTCCCTGACTGGACTCAATAAACATCATGCTATAGCCCTGAGTCGCGAGCACGGTCTGCAGGGTTTCGGAGACGGCAAGAAAGCCCGGAGAAGAAAATGAGGGCACCACGCCCATCACCAGGCTGGAGTCAGCGGAGGCGAGGCTACGGGCCTGGAGATTGGGCACATAGCCCAGCTCACTCACTGCCGCTTCGATGCGGTTACGGAGTTCAGGATTCACTTTTTCAGGCATACGTAACGCGCGCGACACGGTCATCGTGCTAACGCCGACCAGTTTTGCAACTTCAGCGAGCGTAATTTTACCGGTGTTTTTCCTGCGTTTTTCTCTCGCGCTATCGTCCGCTTCTAACGTCTGCACTGATCTCCTCCTTTCGCCTGACTGGGCAACCATTGTAAATGATGTTTAGCGTTTTTCGCATTGCCCAACTGCAAAGTAATTACAAGTATCGATAATAAAGTTAGCGGTAACAAGGATTTTAACATTATTGCCGTGTTAGCGCTAACTTTGCGATACAGATCACGGTAAGCCGCAAAGTCATTCCACTATAGTAAGTTCACTTTCAACGCTATCGGGGTATTTATGATTACAACCTGGCTACCTGTAGAAAATATCCAGATTGTGGATTCAGTCAGCGACTGGAAACAGGCCATTAGGTTATCGGCTCAGCCCTTATTAGCGAAAGAGACGATTACCGAAGAATATGTTGAAGCCATTTTTAAGAGCCATCAGGAGCTGGGTCCTTATTATGTATTAGCTCCCGGCCTGGCGATGCCACATGCTCGCCCGGAGCAAGGAGCGATTAAAAACGGGCTGTCGCTTTTACATATTAAACAAGGGGTTTCTTTTAATGCCGACGAGAATGACCCTATTTATGTTGTGATTATGTTGTGTGCGCTTTCAGGAGATGAGCATATCAATATGATTACCAACCTGGCGGAGATTTTTAGCGATGATGAACGACTCTCAGCACTGCTGAAAGCATCAACAATGGAAACAATTCAAACTGTTATCAACGGATAAAGAGGTGAAGATGAAAAAGGTTCTGATTGTTTGCGGTAACGGTTTAGGCAGCAGTTTTATCGTCGAAATGAACGTAAAAAAAATAATTAAAGAGCTGAATAAAGAAGCAGAGGTTTCTCATACCGATCTGACTTCGGCAAAAAGTGAAACTGCCGATATTATTCTTAGCGCTAAGGATATTGCCGAACATCTTTCCAGCCATTCTGCCCAGGTCTTTGGCTTATCTAACCTGCTGGATAACAATAAAATCAAAGAAATTCTTTCCGAAAATCTCTGATTAATTATTTGCGGCCTTACGGAGTTATTCTATGCTGCAGTTTATTATTCATGATGTGTTGGGCACACCAGCAATCCTGGTCGGTCTCTTTTCCCTGATCGGCTTATTATTGCAGAAAAAAGCTTTTTCCGATGTTATTTCCGGAACCCTCAAAACCATTATGGGTTTTGTGATATTAACATCCGGAGCGGCGATTATCGCCACGACATTAACGACCTTTAGCCAGCTGTTTGAGCACTCATTCCATATTCAGGGAGTAGTGCCCAATACGGATGCTATGGCGGCGCTGGCCCAGAAAAACTACGGTACCGCAACGGCAATGATCATGGTCCTGGGGATGTTGTTTAACATTGTCCTGGCCCGTATTACACCGCTGAAGTACATCTTCCTGACGGGACACCACACGCTCTATATGTCGGCGATGCTGGCCGTTATCCTCTCAGTCGGCGGTCTGTCACCCCTGTGGGTGGTGCTGGTGGGTGCGGTGATCCTCGGCATCATGATGGTGGTCTCGCCGGCCATTCTGCAGCCGTTCACACGCAAAATAACTGGTACTGATGACCTGGCACTGGGCCACTTTGGTTCAACTGGCTATCTGCTGTCGGCGCTGGTGGGAAAAGCGATCGGTAAGGGCAGCCCGTCGATTGAAGAGCTGAAGGTACCGAAATCACTGAACTTCCTGCGTGACTCCTCGGTCGCCATCTCGCTGACGATGATGATCCTGTTCGTGATTCTGGTGCTGGTAGCAGGCAAAGAGTTTGTCGAAACCAGTATCAGCGGTGGTCAGAACTTTATCATCTTCGCCATTATCCAGTCGCTGACCTTCGCGGCAGGCGTGTGGATCATCCTGGCGGGCGTGCGCATGATTATTGCCGAAATTGTTCCGGCCTTTAAAGGCATCGCCGACAAACTGGTGAAAGACGCCAAACCGGCTCTCGACTGCCCTACCGTCTTTCCATTCGCTCCAAACGCGGTGATCGTCGGATTCCTGTCAAGCTTTGCCGCCGGTCTGGTGAGTATGTTCCTGTGCCCGCTCTTTGGTTTAAGCGTCATCGTTCCTGGCCTGGTGCCGCACTTCTTCTGCGGCGCGACGGCGGGCGTTTACGGCAACATCTGCGGAGGTCGCCGCGGCGCGGTGGTGGGTGCATTTGCTCACGGTCTGCTGATTTCATTTTTGCCGGCAATTTTGCTGCCTTTGATGGGCGACCTTGGCTTTGCATCCACCACCTTTGGCGATGCGGACTTCGGGGTGGTTGGCATCATTCTTGGGCATGTCGTATCACTGTTTAACTAATTGATTCTTTTGGAGGTAAGTATGGCGGCTAAATTTTCGCCCTCGTTAATGTGTATGGATTTAACGCAATTCAGAGAACAAATTACGGCAATGAACGGGCGGGCGGATTTTTATCACGTTGATATTATGGATGGCAGCTATGTGAAAAATATTACGCTATCACCGTTCTTTATCGAAAACCTGAAGAAAATAACCGATGTGCCAATCGATGTGCACCTTATGGTGAACCACCCGGAAGATATTATTCCGATGTGTATTGATGCAGGGGCCGATATTATCAGCTTCCATCCGGAGACGGCGAATAACAAAATATTCCGTCTGCTGAACCAGATTAAAGATGCGGGCCGTCGCTGTGGCGTGGTGTTGAACCCGGCTACCCCGGCTGATGCCATTAAAGAGTACGCGCATCTGCTGGATAAAGTGACCGTCATGTCGGTTGACCCAGGCTACGCCGGGCAGAAGTTTATTCCGGAATCACTCAACAAAATCAGAGAATTGATTGCGATGCGTGAAGCACATGGTTACCACTATCTGACCGAGATTGACGGCTCCTGCAACGAGAAAACCTTTAATGTGATCGCTCAGTCCGGTGTTGACGTCTTTATTGTAGGAACCTCTGGCCTGTTCTCCCTGGCGGATAATGTGAGTGATGCCTGGGATAAAATGGTCGATATTTACCAGCGCGAAGTCGCTGCCTGAAAATTGCAGTGCGCTCAGCCGTATTAAGCCATCGCGCAGGATAAAGGTCTTTTTAACCGGTCTGTCTCTTTATCCGCGCTCCTGATTAGTACGGTTGAGGGCGCTGTACCTTTTAGCACGTAGTTGCCAAAGCAAGAAGCATTTTGTATCCCCACTTATATCAATGCTTTTTTATTATCGAAGGTGAATTATGGATATTTCGGAAGTTCTTAACGTCAAAAATATCAAGTTAAGCATGAGTGCGAGAAGTAAGGAAGATGCCATTGAAGAATTAACGGATTTACTGGTGCAGGATGGCGCGGTCATTAATAAAGATGAATTTATTCGGGATGTCTGGCTGCGCGAGGAGCAGGGATCAACGGGATTCGAAAATCATATTGCGATCCCGCACGGTAAATCCTCGGCTGTCGCCCATACGGCATTGGCTATTGGGCGTACCCAACACGACATTCCCTGGGAAACGATGGACGGGAGCGATGTCCGCTGTATTATTTTATTTGCTGTTCGTCTGGCAGATCAGAATACCACTCACATCCGTTTATTATCACATGTCTCAGGCTCATTAGCCGACGAGGATATTATCGCTAAGTTGCTGGTAGAAACTGATCCTCAGAAGCTCATTGAGCTATTAAATTCAGAAGCTGAAGACCAGACCGTTTAATTCCGGAAATTATTACCTCTGCCATTATCTGATAAGTTTGAACATCTCAAAGCAAATTATGGAGAATACCCATGAATATCGTTGGAATTACAGCCTGTACTGTAGGTATTGCACATACATACATTGCGCAGAAGAAAATTGAAACAGCAGCAAAAAAAGCCGGTCACAATGTCAAAATTGAAACGCAAGGCACTATCGGTATCGAGAACGCCTTAACCGCTGAAGAAATTGCACAGGCCGATATTGTTCTGCTGGCCGCTGATGTAAAGGTATCTGGAGAAGAACGGTTCGCCGGAAAGCGAGTAGTTAAAGTTCCAACAGAAATGGCGGTTAAATCTCCTAATAAGCTTATTGAAAAGCTCAGTGAATTAGTGAATTCATAACGTTTACCTGTGCGTATCCTATAAATTAAAGGGCGTAATTTATGAATATAAAAGAAATATGGAAAGCAGCCAACCCTAAAGGTCATCTGCTTACTGCTATCTCGTTCTTAATTCCCATTGTCTGTGGTGCTGGATTTATTATTGCCATCGGCATGGGCCTAGGGGGTACGGTTCAGGACGCGTTAGTGCCGGGCCAGTTTGATCTGTGGCAGGCCTTAGCAACGATGGGCGCAAAGGCCCTTGGACTTTTGCCCGTCGTTATCGCTATCGGGATTTCCGGCTCGATCGCTGGCAAACCCGGTATTGCGCCGGGTTTTATTGTGGGCCTGGCGGCTAATGCTATTGGTGCAGGTTTCATCGGCGGCATGATCGGCGGCTACATTTCCGGGTATATTGCGCTTGCTATCATTAAAAATGTGAAGGTACCTGGCTGGGCTCGGGGCTTAATGCCTACACTGATTGTGCCATTTTTTGCCTCTATCATCAGCGCCCTGATCATGGTCTACATCATCGGTACGCCTATCGGTATTTTTACCGATGCGCTTACCTCTTTCCTGAGAAGTATGGGTACCTCTTCCAATTTAGTCTTAGGGGCTGTGATTGGCGCGTTGTGTATTGTTGATTTCGGCGGGCCGATCAATAAAACCTGCTTCGCATTCGTCTTAACGCTTCAGGCGCAGGGTATAAATGAACCCATTACTGCACTTCAGCTAGTGAATACGGCAACCCCTATCGGTCTGGGGCTGGCCTTTTTTATCGCCAAACTTCTGCGCAAAAACATCTATAACAACGAAGAGATCGAGATGTTGAAATCGGCGGTGCCGATGGGAGTGGTGAATATCGTGGAAGGTTCAATACCTATCGTGATGAACGATATCATTCGCGGCATTACCGCTGCGGCAATCGGTGGCGCCTGTGGTGGTGCCGTTACCATGGTATATGGTGCTGACGCAACCGTACCTTTCGGCGGCGTGTTGATGATTCCAACCATGTCACACCCCATGGCGGGTATTATGGCGTTACTGGTGAATATCGTTGTCACGGCTACTGTCTATGCCGTCATCAAAAAGGATGTTCCTCGCGACGTGGTTATAAACCACGATGATGAAGAGGAAGATATTAATCTGGATGACATCAAAATAAGCTAAGCCTGGACGTAAAAACACGCAGGGTAGATTGGCAACATTCTATGTTTCGCTGGGCGGTATCCAGGCTACTGGTGCTGCCCGAACACCTTCTCAGGCTTATGTAAACGGTGCAGGCTAAAAATTATGCAAAGAATATGTTCTGTTGATAATACCTGGGACTAACATTCCTGACTGGTGAATATCAGAGGTAACGCGTTGACTTAGATGGTGCCGATAATAGGAGTCGAACCTACGACCTTCGCATTACGAATGCGCTGCTCTACCAACTGAGCTATATCGGCTTTCAGGAGAGGTACTGCGGTGTAAAAGGGTAAGAAAAAGTGCCCACCTCGTCAACCCCTCCTCTTTTAGTCGTTGATTTTTACACCAACTCGCGCAAAAACCATGCAGAAAAAAGGGCTATTTTCGCCTTTCTTCACATTTTGTGGTTATTTGCCTGCATCGGCGATGCCATCTTCCCCCATTTCCCAACAGGATCGGCTATCTTCAGTTTTCATTTTGGCATCAAGCCCCGCCAGAACAGGTCGATAACAATTCTAATCGGAACACAGAAATGCCTGAGAGAGTGGGTACATAATGAATAAATTTTTTGTCACCGATGACATAGCTGGCACGGACCTTGAGCCAAAAAGAACCGCCAGCTTTATCAAACGCGCCCTGCTGCTGATGGTCTCTCTGCTAATGGTGCTGTTTATTATCGCCATCATCGCGCTGCTGACGATTGTGCGAAATATCAATGAAGACAGCGATAAGCACAGCGCCATGCTGCTGCAAAAGGCCATTCATAACCGTGTCGATACCCTCGCGACCCACATTAAAGACTATGCCTGGTGGGGAGAAGCCTACCAGCACCTGCATCCGAAGGTGGATATCGACTGGGCCTATACCCGCCAGAATATGGGCGCGACCCTCTGGCGCGATTTTGAGTACGAAGGGGTCTTCGTGCTGGATGTCAACGGGCAGACCCGTTATAGCGTCATCAACGGCAAGCTGGTGACACGCTCTCTGCAAGCCTGGCTGGGCGACGATCCCATGCCCGACCTGATTCAGAAAATAAGCAAACCGGACGCCGTCCCCGTATCTAACACGGTGGTACTGAAGGGAGGTCATCCGGCACTGGTAGCAGCAGCCAACATCACTACGGGCGATGACTCAAGCATTGCAGCTGCCCCCGGCCCAGCCTCGGTGCTGGTGTTTGTGGACGTGCTGGATGAGCGTAAACTCGCCGCGCTGGGTGAAGAGTACGGTATCGCCCAGACTCGCGTGCAGCATACGGGCACCTCAACGCTGGCAGGACGACGCGGGGTAGCCACCCTTCCCGTTGATGGTCAGCAGGTTACGTTCGAATGGAAAAGCGAAAATCCGGGTCGGGAGCTGCTGCGCTATATCCTGCCGCTGCTGATCCTGCTGGCGCTGTGCACCGCTATTCCCGGCGTGATGCTGGGGCGTAACGCGCTGAAAAAGGCGCGCATGTATGATGAAAATACCTGGCTGCTGGCGCAGAACCGTCTGGCGCTCACCGCCAGCGAACGGCGTTTTCGTGACGTTGCCGAGGCGACCACGGACTGGATCTGGGAGACGGACACCGAGCTGCGTTTTACCTGGCTTTCGGAGCGTTTTCCCGGGATCACCGGGCACAGCATATCGGCCTGGATTGGCCGTCCGCTCAGCGAGCTGATGGAGGCCGAAAACCAGTCGCTGGCGGAGTGGATCACCCTTCCCGGCCAGACGGGTCATCGCCGCCTGCTGCACTGCCGTTATCTTTCGGCGATGGGCCACCAGCGCTACTGCCATATTGCGATTAAACCGGTTATCGCGCCGGAGGGGATCACCGGCTACCGCGGCACCGCCACGGATGTCACTCTTGAAGTGGAGGCCCAGGCGCGCGTGGAGTATCTCTCCCGGCACGACGATCTCACCGGGCTGCCCAACCGGGTGCGGATGCGCGAGTTCCTTGAGGGCAAGCTGCGGGCGCAGCCTACGCAGATGCATCCGCTGGCGATGCTCAGCCTCGATCTCGATAAGTTCAAACCGGTCAACGATCTGTTTGGTCACAGTGCCGGCGATAGCGTACTGCATGAAGTTTCGACCAGGCTACGAGACTGTATCCGCGATTACGATCTGGTGGCGCGCCAGGGCGGGGACGAATTTATCCTGATTATCTCCGACATTCATGACAGGAAGTACGTTGATACCCTGTGCGAACGTATCATTGCCGAACTTACGCGCCCCTTCCTGATCAACGGGAATGAGATCGTAATCGGTGCCAGTATCGGCGTGGCTATCGCACCGCATGATGGGGTCGACGCGAGCGAGCTCCTGCGCTTCTCAGACATCGCCTTGTACAAAGCCAAAAGCACCGGCCGTAACAAGTGGGTATTTTATACGCCTGAAATGGCTGAACAGATGGTGCAGCGTCGCGAGATGGAAGAGAGCCTGCGCGACGGGATTAAAAAAGAGCAGTTCCATCTGGTCTATCAGCCGCGCTATGGTCACGACTCCTCGCGCATTATCGCCGTGGAGGCGCTGGTTCGCTGGGATCACCCTGAGCTCGGTCTGATCATGCCTGATCAGTTTATCTCCCTGGCCGAAGAGACCGGGCTGATCGTTCCGCTGAGCGACTGGGTGCTGAAAACCGCCTGTCGGGACGCGCAGCAGTCGCTGCACGGCCTCGCCGTGTCGGTGAATATCTCTGCCGTCGAGTTCCAGTCCTGGCAGGTCGTAGAGCGCATCAAAGAGGCGCTAGAGATATCGCAGTTAGATCCATCCCGGCTGGAGATTGAAATCACCGAAAACGCCACCCTGTGGAATCCTGAAAACAGCCTCGAAATCATGCTGGCGCTCAAGAAACTGGGCGTGAAGCTGCTGATGGACGATTTCGGCACCGGCTACTCCTCCCTGAGCTACCTGCGCAATTTCCCGTTCGATGGCATCAAGCTGGATAAATCGTTTATCGACGGTATGCCAGAGAGCGACAGCGCCAATACCATCGTCGAAAATATTATCGGCCTGGGTAAAGCGTTCTCGCTGAGTATTACGGCTGAAGGCGTAGAGAACGAAGGACAACTGCAAAAACTGATGATGATGGAGTGCGATGAAACCCAGGGCTATTACATCAGCAGGCCGCTCAGCCTGACAGCGCTAAAACAGCAAATCGCCGTGCTGGACCTGGCGGCGCAGAATCGGGCAGGTCTCAACACCAGAGCGAGCGCGGGCAACCGCTGAGGCTGCCCCCGCAGGCAATCAGGCGCGAATGGTATCGTCGCCGAAGCCAATCCATTTGTAGGTGGTGAGCGCTTCAAGACCCATCGGGCCGCGGGCATGCAGCTTCTGGGTGCTGACCGCCACTTCTGCGCCCAGACCAAACTGGCCGCCGTCGGTGAAGCGGGTGGAGGCGTTGACGTAAACCGCAGATGAGTCCACCTCGTTGATAAAGCGACCGGCATTGCTCAGGGTGCGGGTGAGGATCGCATCTGAATGCTGGGTGCCGTGTTCACGAATGTGCGCGATAGCATCGTCGAGATCGGCCACCACCTTCACGTTCAGATCCAGCGACAGAAACTCGTCGTCGTACTGCTCCGCTTTCACCGGTTCAACCTTCGCCGGGCCGTTCTGCAGCTGCGTCAGCGCGTTGGCATCGGCATGCAGAGTCACGCCGCTTTCCGCCATCTGCTTGCTCAGGGCAGGCAGGAAGGTCTCGGCGATGCCCTGGTGTACCAGCAGCGTCTCCACCGTGTTACAGGTGCTTGGGCGCTGGGTTTTGGCGTTGACGATGATCTTCAGGGCCGGTTCGAGCTCGGCAGTGTCATCTACAAAAATATGGCACACGCCAATACCACCGGTGATCACCGGGATCGTCGACTGCTCGCGGCACAGCTTATGTAAGCCTGCGCCACCGCGTGGGATCAGCATGTCGATATATTTGTCCATGCGCAGCATCTCGTTGACCAGGGCACGATCCGGGCTTTCAATCGCCTGTACCGCACCGGCTGGCAGGCCGCACTCTTCCAGCGCCTGCTGGATCACCTTTACCGTGGCGGCGTTGGTGCGCCAGGTCTCTTTTCCACCGCGCAGGATGGCGGCATTGCCGGTTTTCAGGCACAGCGAGGCGACATCAACGGTGACGTTCGGACGGGCTTCATAGATCACGCCAATCACCCCCAGCGGCACGCGGCGACGTTCGATGCGCAGGCCGCTGTCCAGCAGTCCGCCGTCAATCACCTGCCCTACCGGATCGGCCAGACTGCATACCTGACGCACATCGTCAGCAATGCTTTTCAGACGCGCAGGGTTTAATGCCAGGCGATCGAGCATCGCCTCGCTCAGACCGTTGCGGCGGGCTTCCAGCAGATCCTGCTCGTTAGCGAGCAAAATCTCGTGGGACTGGGCTTCCAGATAGTCAGCGATTTTTTCCAGCACGCGGTTTTTCTCGCGGCTGGAAAGGAGCGCCAGTTTGTACGAGGCGGCTTTGGCAGCGGCGCCCATTTGTTCCAGCATGTCCTGCTCCTTAACGGGTGATCATATCGTCGCGATGGACAGCAACCGGGCCGTACTCATAGCCGAGAATGGCATCGATCTGCTGTGAATGGTGGCCTGCAATGCGGCGCAGCGCATCGCTGTTGTAGCGGGAGACGCCGTGGGCAATGTCGCGCCCTTCCAGATTACAGATACGAATCACTTCACCACGGGAGAAGTTACCTGTCACGCTTTTAATTCCTTTTGGAAGCAATGAACTGCCTCTTTCCAGAATAGCGGCGGTGGCGCCCTCATCCACGGTGAGCTGTCCGGCGGGTGGCGCGCCGAAGATCCAGCGTTTGCGATTTTCCAGCGGGGTCGCTTCGGCATGGAAACGAGTGCCCACCGAGATGCCTTCCATGACATCGCCGATAACCCCCGGACGGCTGCCCGCGGCGATGATGGTGTCGATCCCGGCGCGGCAGGCCACATCGGCGGCCTGCAGTTTGGTCCCCATGCCGCCGGTGCCGAGGCCAGAGACGCTATCGCCCGCGATGGCGCGCAACGCATCGTCGATACCTTTTACATCGGTGATAAGTTCAGCCTGCGGGTTGGTACGCGGATCGGCGGTGAAGAGACCTTGCTGGTCGGTCAGCAGCAGCAGCTTGTCTGCGCCCGCCAGAATGGCGGCCAGCGCCGAAAGGTTATCGTTATCGCCGACTTTGATTTCTGCGGTGGCGACCGCGTCGTTTTCGTTAATGACCGGAACGATGTTGTTATCCAGCAGCGCGCGCAGGGTGTCGCGGGCGTTCAGAAAACGCTCCCGGTCTTCCATATCGGCGCGGGTCAACAGCATCTGTCCGACATGGATGCCATAGATGGAGAACAGCTGTTCCCAGAGCTGAATCAGACGGCTTTGCCCCACCGCCGCCAGCAACTGCTTGGAGGCAATAGTGGCCGGAAGTTCGGGGTAGCCCAGGTGTTCACGCCCGGCAGCAATCGCCCCGGAGGTGACAATCACAATACGGTGCCCTGCGGCGTGCAACTGCGCGCACTGGCGCACCAGCTCAACAATATGGGCGCGATTAAGGCGGCGCGATCCGCCTGTTAACACACTGGTACCGAGTTTTACCACCAGCGTCTGGCTGTCACTCATAGTTCTCTGCCGTTCAACAATAAGGGAAATGATATTAATCAGACTTTTTATCAGGACTGGGGTCCGTTGCCAACCGCCATAACGCAGAGGCAACCACTTTGTTGCGCGGGATCAGGAAGCGTAGCGGCAGAATTTGACGGTTTTATTACTGAAACAGAAAAATACAATTATTTAAAATTATTCTGAGATTGTCATAAAACGTTCATTACAGAACGTTAAAACCCTTCCTGTTTTTTCACGGAACAAAAGCATGAGCTTACTGTTCAGCGAATATTAGCGCGTATATAAAACCAGGATTGAAAATGAAAAAGAGTACTCTGGCATTAGTGGTAATGGGCGTTGTTGCTTCCGCATCTGTACAGGCAGCCGAAGTGTTTAATAAAAACGGCAATAAACTGGACGTTTACGGAAAAGTGAAAGCGATGCGTTATATCAGCGATGATGATGCCAAAGATGGTGACCAGACTTATGTGCGTTTCGGCTTTAAGGGCGAAACCCAGATTAACGATCAGCTCACCGGTTATGGCCGCTGGGAAGCTGAGTTCTCCGGCAATAAAGCTGAAAGCGACTCTTCACAGAAAACCCGTCTGGCCTTTGCCGGTATTAAGCTGAAGGATTTCGGCTCATTCGATTACGGTCGTAACCTCGGTGCGCTGTATGACGTTGAAGCCTGGACCGATATGTTCCCGGAATTCGGCGGTGACTCTTCTGCGCAGACCGACAACTTCATGACCAAGCGCTCCAGCGGCCTGGCAACTTATCGTAATAGTGACTTCTTCGGCGCCATCGATGGCCTGGATCTGACGCTGCAATATCAGGGTAAAAACGAAGGCCGCGAAGCTAAAAAACAGAACGGCGACGGCTTTGGTACCGCTCTGACCTATGACTTCGGCGGCAGCGACTTCGCCATTAGCGGCGCCTACACCAACTCTGACCGAACCAATGCCCAGAACCTGCTGGCGCGCGGCGAAGGTAAAAAAGCCGAAGCCTGGGGTACCGGCCTGAAATATGACGCCAACAACATTTATCTGGCAACCATGTACACCGAAACGCGTAATATGACGCCAATCTCCGGTGGCTTTGCCAATAAAGCGCAAAACTTCGAAGCCGTTGCGCAATATCAGTTTGACTTTGGTCTGCGTCCATCCCTGGGTTATGTCCAGTCAAAAGGCAAGGATATTGAAGGCATCGGTGATGAAGATATCGTGAAATATATCGACGTCGGCGCGACCTACTATTTCAACAAAAATATGTCCGCGTTTGTTGATTATAAAATCAACCAGATTGATGACAACAATAAACTGGGTGTGAGCAGCGATGACATCGTTGCGCTGGGTATGACCTACCAGTTCTGATTTATGCCGATAAAAAACCCGGCTAAGCGCCGGGTTTTTTTATTGTCTTTTTGATGCCGGGCTTATGCTGTCAGCTTCACCGGTTCATTGGTGAAATCATCAGCAGGCTCGAGTTTCAGATCGAACGTTGCCAGCAGCGTACGGGCTTTTTCGTGGAATTCACGCAAGGTATGCTCAAGGCGCTGGATCACTTCTGGATCCTTAATGGCCATCTCCTGCCAGTGACCCTCTTTATTGAACAGGCCAAACTGATAGTTGTAGGTGAAGCGTGACGCTTCTGCTTCCATTTCCATCCACCATCCCCAGAATTCGCGCTTCTCCGGCGCTGGCTTTACGTTAACGCAAACTGCCAGGCAATCGAAAAAGAAGCGATTCTCTTCGCACTGCTCTTCGCGGATGTAGGGGCCAAGAGCCATAAACTTCTTGATCATCCTACTTTTCGGATGTCCACTCGGTAACGTCATTGCGATCTCCTTTTGTGAAGCCACTGTTTTACCAAACCCAAAAAAATTAGCAATCTCTTAACTCAATCTCTGATGGATCCAGCGCGTGATCTGCTGCAGTGCTTTGTCAAAATTCTCATACACCGGGCTGAACGGCACCTCCAGCAGCTTGCCATCCACAGATGACGAGGTGATTAAGCGGGACTCCTCTTCCGGGCTGAAGGGATCGTTTTTCCAGAAACCAGAGAGCATTGGCGTAGGGCAACGACGCCCCAGCAGCCCCTGCATTTTCAAAGAGTAGCGGTTGAGCTCTACGCGCAGCGCCTCGTCCGAGGCATCGTGCATACCCAGCCGGCTGGCCAGCACATCAAGGTACATCTCCGGCACGCTGCTCTGGCGGGCAGGTTCGCTTAACAGGGCGTGAACCACCGGCCCCAGACAGGCCACCGCCTTCAGACGTGAAGATTCGAGATAAGCCAGACGGACAGCGACATTGGCGCCAAAGCGGAAACCAAACGCCGCTACGCGGGTGTGATACACCCACGGGTTTTGCTCCAGCGCTCTCAGGGCATGCTGGTGGAGCAAGCTGGAATCCTGGGTCAGTTTCCATTTTGACGAAAAGCCAATAGAGGGCATGTCGAGGGTCAGCATCGCCAGCCCTTTCGGCGCCAGGTAGCGCTCATACAGGCTGTAGTAATCGGTTTGCAGGGAGTCGAGGCCGCCGCACATCATCACCGTCGGGAAGGGGCCGTCGCCCGCGGGCATATGGAGGAAGCCGGTGACTGCCGGGCCGCCGGGGATGGTAAAGCTGATTTCCCGCATCCGGCCAGGCAGGTGCTGGGCCGCCTCCTGATAGGCGCGGTTTGCCAGCGCCTGGGCCTGCTCTGCCAGCTCGTCGCCTTTCAGGTGCGGGTAAGCCGCAATGCTGTAGAGGTTAGAGGCGTGCAGCCAGTGCTGGCCACTTAACAGAGGATCCTCCTCCTGGCTGGCCTTCTGCTGCCAGATCATCGCCTGTTTTGCCCATTCATAGATCCAGTTGCCGCCGCGATAGCCCACCACCGTGTCGTACAGTTCACTGTCGGTGCGCTCGGCCTGGCTCATGACAATACGCGCCTGCACGTCGAGAATTTCGCGGGGATCGACACCACGCCAGATCCACATCAGGCGGTTAACCATGCGATACCAGTGCGGGATATTTTTGCCATCGAGCGCGGACTGTACTGACGGCTGTGTACTGCCGTTAAAACGACGAACCAGCGTCGACGTTTCCGGGTGCTTGAACTTGGGCTTGAAGAGAATTTCGCTGAGATTCGCCTGGGACATTGCGCGCTGCCTCTATAGATACGTCAGAGAGGGTCATTGTAACGCGCCAGTGGCGAAAAAATAACGCCCGGCATCACCGGGCGTTAAAAAATATGGATTAGCGACCAGAAATAGGTGGGACGAATACAACGCCCATATCCCATGGCTGCTCGATCCAGGTATCCTGTGGGATATCAATGACATAATCGTCAACCAGCGGCTTGCCGGCTGGTTTCGCGAAGATAGTGACGAAATGCGCTTTTGGATACATTTCGCGGATAGCCACTGCCGTACCGCCGGTATCAACCAGATCGTCAATCACGATGAAACCTTCACCATCGCCTTCAGCGCGTTTCAGCACTTTCAGCTCACGCTGGTTGTCATGGTCGTAGCTGGAGATGCACACGGTATCGACATGACGAATACCCAGCTCACGTGCCAGCAGTGCCCCTGGTACCAGGCCGCCGCGGCTGACAGCGATGATGCCTTTCCACTGTTCGGATGGCATCAGGCGCGCAGCCAGTTTACGTGCATGAATCTGCAACATGTCCCAGGTGACGATGTATTTTTCGCTCATGTGAATTGTCCCAGCCTGTGTTTATACGGCTTAAAAAGTGTTCGAGGGGGAAAATGGTTGCGCGAGATTATAGAGATCTGAAGCACTAAAAACCAGTGCTAAGCGGTTACAGCGGGAGTTTTTACTTGCTTACCCCTACCAGCCGACAGAGAAAGTGGTATTCTCAAACCCACCTCGCAAGTCTGACTTGTGGTAACTCTAAACCTGCTAACCCCGTGACCTGCAAGATTGTCTGCAGGAGATCGACAAGGAGACTTACTGTGTCTGAACTGTCTCAACTATCGCCACAGCCGCTGTGGGATATTTTTGCCAAAATTTGCTCCATTCCTCACCCGTCCTATCACGAAGAACAGCTTGCCGAACACATCATGGGCTGGGCGAAGGAAAAAGGGCTGCACGCCGAACGCGACCAGGTTGGCAACATTCTGATCCGCAAACCCGCCACCGCAGGCATGGAAAACCGTAAACCGGTTGTGCTGCAGGCGCACCTGGACATGGTGCCACAGAAGAACAACGACACCGTTCACGACTTCACCAAAGATCCGATTCAGCCGTACATCGACGGCGAGTGGGTTAAAGCCCGCGGCACCACCCTGGGTGCCGATAACGGTATCGGTATGGCCTCTGCGCTGGCGGTGCTGGCCGACGATAGCGTTGAGCATGGTCCGCTGGAAGTGCTGCTGACCATGACCGAAGAAGCCGGTATGGATGGCGCGTTTGGTCTGCAACCGAACTGGCTGCAGGCGGATATCCTGATCAATACCGACTCCGAAGAGGAAGGCGAAATCTATATGGGTTGCGCCGGGGGGATTGATTTTATCTCCACGCTGCCACTGACCCGTGAAGCGATCCCGGCAGGGTTCCAGACCTTTAAGCTGACGCTGAAAGGTCTGAAAGGCGGCCACTCCGGCGGTGACATCCACTTAGGGTTAGGCAACGCCAACAAACTGCTGGCCCGTTTCCTGGCCGGTCATGCTGCCGAGCTGGATCTGCGTCTGGTGGATTTCAATGGCGGTACGCTGCGTAACGCTATCCCGCGTGAAGCGTTCGCGACCGTGGCGGTTGCCGCAGACAAAGCCGATGCGCTGAAAAAGCTCTCCTCCGTTTATCTGGATATCCTGAAAAACGAACTGGACGCCAAAGAGAAGAACCTGACCGTGGTTCTGGAAGCGAGCACCAGCGATAAAGCGGCGCTGACTGAACAGTCCCGCGACCGCTTTGTTCAGCTGCTGAACGCCACGCCAAACGGCGTGATCCGCAACTCTGACGTGGCGAAAGGCGTGGTGGAAACCTCTCTGAACGTCGGCGTGGTGACCATGGCTGACGACAGCGCAGAGATCATCTGCCTGATCCGCTCCCTGATCGACAGCGGGAAAGATTACGTGGTGAGCATGCTGGAATCTCTGGGCAAACTCTCTGGCGCGCAGACCGTCGCCAAGGGCAGCTACCCGGGCTGGCAGCCAGATGCGAGCTCGCCGGTGATGGCGCTGGTGCGTGAAACCTATCAGCGTCTGTTCAACAGCACGCCGAACATTCAGGTGATCCACGCTGGTCTGGAGTGCGGTCTGTTCAAAAAACCGTACCCGGATATGGATATGGTGTCTATCGGGCCAACCATTACCGGTCCGCACTCGCCGGATGAGCAGGTTCATATTGAAAGCGTGGGCCATTACAGGACCCTGCTGACGGAACTGCTGAAAGCGATCCCGGCGAAGTAATCAGCCGACTGTTGCCCGGCGGCACTGCGTTTGCCGGGCCTACAAGGTCAACGTCGTTTGTCATTTGTAGGCCCGGTAAGCGTGAGCGCCACCGGGCAGTAGTTTGTAGGCCCGGTAAGCGCGAGCGCCACCGGGCTTTTTTACAGCCCCAGCACCAGCTGCCGTTCAAGCTGCGGATCCAGCAGCGTGACATGTAATCCCACCAGCCGCACCCCGCGCCCTGCCCGACGCTCTTCCCAGGTTTTCTTCGCGGTGGCGATCAGATCTTCCTTGTTGAGCCGCGGCCAGACGTGCTCCTGCGTAGTTTGCTGAAAGTCGTTAAACTTCAGTTTTACCCCCTGCCGGGCAATCAGCAGATCCGGTTTGACCTTCGCCAGCCGCCGTTCCAGTTCCGGATAAAGCTGTTCGACAATAATGGTTTCACAGGCTGCCCACTCGTGGATATCCTCAGCCAGGGTCCGTTCCACACCGACCGATTTACGCAGCCGCTCGCTGTTAACGTTGCGCTCGTCAATGCCCTGGCTTCGCTCCCAGAGCACCCGGCCAAACTTACCAAAGCGCTTAAGTAACATGCCCAGATCGCTGTTCTGCACATCCTCGCAGGTGCGCAGTCCCATCTTCTCCAGCTTTGCCGCAGAGACTTTACCCACGCCGGGGATCTTGCTGAGCGGCAACGTTTTGATAAATGCCGGGACCTCGTCGGGGGTGATCACATACTGACCGTTGGGCTTATTGAGATCCGAGGCAATTTTGGCGAGAAATTTAACCGGGGCGACGCCCGCCGAGGCGGTGAGCTGCAGCTCATTGAAAATCGTCTGACGGATCTCCTGCGCCATCAGCGTGGCGGAGCCGTGACAGTGCAGGCTGTCGGTGACATCCAGATAGGCTTCATCCAGCGACAGCGGTTCAATCAGGGAGGTGTAGCGGGAAAAGATGTCGCGGATATGGCTGGAGGCTTCTTTGTAGGCATCGAAACGCCCCGGTAGTAAGGTGAGATGCGGGCAGAGTTTTAACGCCATGGCGGTTGGCATGGCGCTGCGCACCCCGAACTTACGCGCCGGATAGTTAGCGGTACTGATCACGCCACGCCGCTCGCGACTGCCGCCAATGGCAATGGGGATATCCCGCAGCGCCGGGTTATCCCGCATCTCCACCGCAGCAAAAAAACAGTCCATATCGACATGGATGATTTTGCGCATAGTCTTCACCACACCTGTAATTACATCCAGTATAACAAAGTACAAAAAATGCGTCAGCAGTTTTACTGTCTCACTTCTGTCATTAAATCGTGGTACAAGATAGAGCCAATAAACGCTTTAAATTCATCAAGTTAATGCATTTAAAATGGAAATTTATTCATGAAAAAGATGATTATCGCTTCACTGCTGATCGCCTCAAACGCCTGGGCTGACCCGCAAATTATTGCTCACCGCGGCGGAACCGCCGATGCGCCGGAGAATACGCTGCCTGCCATCGCCCTGGCGCTGGAAAATCATGCTCAGGCTATCTGGATAACCGTGCAGCTCAGCCGTGACGGCGTTCCCGTTCTGTATCGTCCCAGCGATTTGAGCGCGTTAACCCCCGCTCAGGGAAAAGTGTCCCAGTACACCCAGGCAGAGCTGGCGACATTTAACGCAGGTGCGAAATGGAAAGAGAGCGTTACCGGCGCCACTATTCCAACGCTGAAAGCCGTGCTTGAACGCTGGCCTGAGACCCGCTTCTATATTGATATCAAATCCCCGGATGCTGATGCGGCCGGGATGGGCAAGCAGCTGCTGACCGTGCTGAAAGAGACCAACAGCCTGAACCGCGTGCGCGTGTACTCTACCGAAGATCGCTATCTGGATGCGCTGCCTGCAGAAATACCGCGTTTTGTCACCCGCAGTGAAACGCGTACCCGGCTGGCAAATATCTCGCTGAACCACGTGTGCCAGGCACCAGCAAAGACAATGGACGCATACTGGTACGGGCTGGAGCTGAACCGCAAGGTCGAGGTGGTGGAGAAATTTACCCTGGGCGAGGGGATCTCTCCGGCAACCCTGACATGGGACAAAGAGGCGATGGACTGTTTCCGCTCGCAGGGGAATGGTCACATTATCCTGCTGGGGGTAAATTCCGCGGAGGATTACCAGAAAGCAAAAGCGCTGGGGGCCGATGGGGTGATGGTCGATTCCCCAGCCCAGGCGCGGGAGTGGCTTAAGTAAAAAAAACAGGCCGCTTGATGCGGCCTGTTTATTTCAGAGGATCCGGTTTTGCTGGCGCTGCGCCTCACGCGCCATACGCTTTTTACGCGCATCGCACGGCTCAGGGCAATCGCAAACTTTCTCCATACCCAGGGAAGAGATGCCACCACAGCTGCCCTGAATGCTTTTGCGCTTAATCAGCCAGCCGAGGGACATGCCGAAGATCACCAGCACAAAAACGGCAAAGGTCAGCACGAAGGTCATCATCATCAGCCTCCAAAATCATCCAGCATGATGTTCTCATCTTCCACGCCCAAATCCTGCAGCATTTTAATGACTGCGGCGTTCATCATCGGCGGACCACACATGTAGAACTCACAGTCTTCCGGCGCGGCATGGTGCTTCAGATAGTTTTCATACAGGACGTTATGAATAAAGCCGGTATAGCCGGTCCAGTTGTCTTCCGGCTGCGGATCGGAAAGCGCAATGTGGAAGGTAAAGTTCGGGTTGTCCCGCGCAAGCTGTTCAAACTCATCCTGATAGAACATTTCGCGCAGCGAACGGGCACCATACCAGAAGCTGATTTTACGCTTACTGCCGAGGCGCTTAAGCTGGTCAAAAATGTGCGAGCGCATCGGCGCCATGCCGGCGCCCCCGCCGATAAAGACCATTTCGGCGTCGGTATCTTTAGCAAAGAACTCACCAAATGGACCGGAGATAGTGACTTTATCTCCCGCTTTCAGCGACCAGATATAAGAAGACATGATCCCCGGCGGTGCGTCCGGCACGTTTGGTGGCGGCGTGGCAATACGCACGTTGAGCATGATAATGCCCTTCTCTTCCGGGTAGTTGGCCATTGAATAGGCGCGCAGCGTCGGCTCTTTTACCTCAGAGACAAAACGGAACAGGTTGAATTTATCCCAGTCACCGCGGTACTTCTCAGGCACATCAAAATCTTTATACGCGACAGTATGTTCCGGGCATTCAATCTGAATGTATCCGCCCGCACGGAACGGCACGTCTTCCCCGTCGGGAACCCGCAGCTTAAGCTCTTTAATGAAGGTGGCTTTGTTATCGTTGGAGATAACTTCACACTGCCACTTCTTAATGCCGAAGATCTCCTCCGGCAATTCGATCTTCATGTTCTGGCGAACCGCCACCTGGCAAGCCAGACGACAGCCCTCTTTCGCCTCGCGCTTGCTGATGTGCGACAGCTCGGTTGGCAGAATATCGCCGCCGCCCTCTTTGACGGTCACGCGGCATTGTCCGCACGAGCCACCGCCACCGCAGGCAGAGGAGATAAAAATGCCATTGCCAGAGAGGGTGTTCAGCAGCTTGTCGCCCGCAGGCGTCAGGATCTGCTTATCTGCCTCATCGTTTATCTCAATGATCACATCGCCGGAATTGACCAGCTTTGAGCGCGCCACCAGAATCAGCCCCGAGAGCACCAGCACGATCAGCGTGAACATCACTACGCCAAGAATAATTTCCATAGATTTTGCCCTTACAGCTGCACACCGGAGAAGGACATAAAGCCCAGCGCCATCAGACCAGTGGTGATAAAGGTGATCCCTAAGCCGCGCAGACCGGCCGGCACGTTGGCATACTTCATTTTTTCACGCAGACCCGCCAACGCCACGATAGCCAGCATCCAGCCAATACCAGAGCCGAAACCGTACACTATCGACTCGGTAAAGTTGTAATCACGCTGAACCATAAACGATACGCCACCGAAGATGGCGCAGTTCACCGCAATCAGCGGCAGGAAGATGCCCAGCGCCGTATACAGTGACGGGAAGTATTTATCGAGGATCATCTCGAGGATCTGAACCAGTGCCGCAATCACCCCAATGAAGGTGATAAAGTTGAGGAAGCTCAGGTCAATCCCCTCAACCAGCGCGCTGTCGCGTAGCACCAGGTTAAATACCAGGTTGTTGATCGGGACCGACAGCCCCAGCACCACCGTGACGGCAATGCCCAGCCCGAAGGCGGTCGATACCTTTTTGGAGACCGCGAGGAAAGTACACATCCCGAGGAAAAACGCGAGCGCCATGTTTTCGACAAACACCGCGCGCACAAACAAGCTAATGTAATGAGCCATTGTCGGTTACTCCTTTTCCTGCTGTTCAGGGCGCCAGGTTCTCACCGCCCAGATCAACAAACCGATAATGAAGAACGCGCTGGGCGCCAGCAGGAACAAGCCGTTTGGCAGATACCAGCCACCGTTTTGTACGGTTTCAAGGACAGGAATACCAAACAGTTTGCCGCTGCCAAGAAGCTCGCGCAGGAAACCGACCGTCAGCAGGATCACGCCATAGCCAAGACCGTTGCCGATACCGTCCATAAAGCTGGCCAGCGGCGGCATTTTCATCGCATAGGCTTCTGCACGTCCCATCACGATGCAGTTGGTGATGATCAGGCCAACAAAGACCGACAGCTGTTTTGAGATTTCGTAGGCAAATGCCCGCAGCAGCTGATCCACCACAATGACCAGCGAGGCGATGATCGCCATCTGCACGATAATGCGCACGCTGTTCGGGATGTGGTGGCGGATCATTGAGATAAACAAGCTGGAAAACGCCGTCACCAGCGTCACCGCCAGGGTCATCACCACGGCGGTCTCCAGTTTTGTGGTGACCGCCAGCGCCGAACAGACGCCCAGTACCTGCAGGGTAATCGGGTTGTTGGCGATGAGCGGCCCAATAAGCACCCGTTTAACTTCTTTCAGTTCGCCCACATCAGCCATTGTTCAGCTCTCCTTCACGTACCTTTTTGAGAAAAGGACCAAAACCCATCTCGCCCATCCAGAAATCAAAGCTATGCTGCACACCGTTTGAGGTCAGCGTGGCGCCCGACAGGCCATCGACGGCGTACTCATCACCCGGACGCGCCCCGCCTTTCACCACTTTAAGCGCCGGCTGGCCGTTATCATCCAGCACTTTTTTGCCGACAAACTGCGCCCGCCAGGCTGGGTTTTCGACTTCGCCACCCAACCCCGGGGTTTCGCCCTGATCGTAGTAAGTGATGCCCTTGACGGTGCGTCCATCGGTGTTGAGCGCCACGAAGGCATACATCATCGACCACAGACCATTGCCATAGACCGGCAGAACCAACTCCTGGACACGGTTTTGTTCATCGCGCACCAGGTAAATTTCCGCCGTATTGCTGCGGCGTTTAATCCCTGCCGGATCCTGGCTGGCATCCAGTTCGGTGCTGCGCTGCGGATCTTTCAGCGCCTGGGCCTGATTGTATGTGGATGGATCGGTCTCCAGCAGCTCGCCAGTATTGAGATCCACCAGACGTGGCGTGATACGTGAAGCAAAGGTCTGCGCCACATCCTCAGCCCTCATTTCGCCGTTCATCAGCCCGGCGACGGCCAGGATGTTACGTTGTTTATCCAGGGCGCGTTGCTCCTGCTGACGGGATTTAAGACCCACCGCAGATCCTGCTACCACAATGGAGCAGACCAGGCAAAGCACCACCACCACCATCAGCGTCTTGCCGATAGTGTCATTATTTCTAATCTCAGCCACGCGCCTTCCTCCGTTTGATGTTGGCACGCACCACCAGGTAATCGAACAGCGGCGCAAACAGGTTGGCGAACAGGATCGCCAGCATCATCCCTTCCGGATAGGCCGGGTTCACCACGCGGATAAGGACGCACATCGCACCAATAAGCGCCCCGTAATACCATTTTCCTTTATTGGTAAAGGATGCCGAAACCGGATCTGTCGCCATAAACATCATGCCGAAGGCGAACCCGCCCAGCACCAGATGCCAGTACCACGGCATGGCGAACATCGGATTCGTCGCCGAACCGATCAGGTTGAACAGCGTCGCGGTGAGGATCATGCCAAGCATGACGCCTGCCACAATGCGCCAGGAGGCGACACGGCCAAAGAGAATGATGGCTCCGCCAATCAGGATCATCAGCGTGGAAACTTCGCCGACTGACCCAGGAATGGTACCGATAAAGGCATCGAACCAGCTAACCGGCTGTCCGGTGGCGTTGTTGACCAGCGCCTCACCGCCGCGAGCGGCCCACTGGGAGAGTGGCGTTGCGCCGGAAAACCCGTCGGCGGCGGTCCAGACCAGATCGCCGGAGATTTGCGCCGGATAAGCAAAGAACAGGAACGCACGCCCGGCGAGGGCCGGGTTAAGGAAGTTACGCCCGGTACCGCCGAAGATCTCCTTCGCCATCACCACACCAAAGGTGATCCCCAGCGCCGCCTGCCACAGTGGCAACGTCGGTGGCACAATCAGGGCAAACAGAATGGAGGTGACAAAGAAGCCTTCGTTGATTTCATGCTTACGCACGATGGCAAACAGCACTTCCCAGAAGCCGCCGACCAGAAAGACCGTCATGTAAATGGGCAGGAAGTAGACCGCCCCCAGCGTCATCATGCTGATCCAGCCGGCATCAGGCGCAAAGCTCACGCCCAGCGTCTGCGCCAGCCGGTAGTGCCAGTCGCCAGCGATAACCTGCTGAAGCTGCTGCGCATCGTACAGATGGTTAAGCGCGGGGATGGTTTGCAGACCGACGTTGTACATGCCCCAGAACATCGCCGGGAACACAGCGAACCAGACGAGGATCATCATACGTTTGAGATCGATGGCGTCGCGCACGTGCGCGGCCCCTTTCGTCACCTGCCCTTGCGTATACAGGAGCGTCGCGGTCGCTTCAAACAGCGGGTAGTACTTTTCCAGCTTGCCGCCGTGAGTAAAATGCGGCTCCAGTTTTTCAATGAGATGTTTCAGGCCCATCAGTTATCCTTCCTGCTCAATGCGGGTTAACACCTCGCGCAACACCGGTCCGTATTCATATTTGCCGGGGCAAACGTAGGTGCAGAGCGCCAGATCTTCTTCATCCAGCTCCAGACAGCCCAGCGCCTGAGCACCGTCAGTATCACCCGCCAGCAGATCGCGCAGCAGCACGGTCGGCAGGATGTCGAGCGGCATCACCCGTTCGTAGTTGCCGATAGGCACCATCGCCCGCTCGCCGCCGTTGGTATCGGTGGAGAAGTTGAACAGCTTGTTGCGCAGGAAATGGCCCAGCGTCGTACGAGTGATGGAGAACTTCTCTTTGCCCGGCATCACCCAGCCAAAGAGCTCTTTCTCACGCCCTTCCTTCACCACGCTGACCTGCAAATGGAAGCGCCCGAGGTACGCCTGCACCCCGACGGCATGTCTGCCGCTCAGCACAGAACCCGAAATATGACGGTTTTCACCTTCCAGGGTTTCGTCCACCAGCAGCTCGTTGATGTCTGCGCCAAGGCAGGTGCGTACCAGACGCGGATGGCGCATCTGCGGGCCGCCCAGGGCGATAACCCGCTCGGTGCAAAGCTGGCCGGTAGTGAACAGCTTGCCGATAGCGATAACGTCCTGATAGTTCAGATGCCAGACCTGTTTGGTCAGGCTGACCGCCTCCAGGAAATGGATGTGCGTACCCACAAGCCCTGCCGGATGCGGCCCGGCGAAGGTATTAAAGGTGACTTGCCCCTGCGGGTGTCCGCCCAGTTTGCCGCCGCTTGCCTGGCAGACATGCACTTTGCCCTCCGTCAGACGCGTGAGCAGGGTTAGCCCGGCATCAAATGCCTGACGCTGCGCCAGAATGAGCGGCTGCGGGTCGGCACAGAGCGGGTTGGTGTCCATGGCGGTGACAAAAATGGCTGCCGGGACGGTGCCGGGCACCGGGGTTTTGCTGAAGGGGCGGGTACGAAATGCCGTCCACAGTCCCGACTCCAGCAGTTGGGATTGCACAGCCTCACGGGTAAGGGTGGCGAGCGCCGTCGCATCGTGACGGGTAAACTCGCGCTCACCCTCACCTTCGATGCGGATCACCACCGACTGTAGTACCCGGCGTTCGCCACGATTGATGGCGACGACCGTCCCGCTGGCGGGTGCGGTAAAGAAGACCCCAGGATTTTTTTTATCCTCGAATAGCGGCTGCCCCTTGATGACGCTGTCGCCTTCCTGTACCAGCATCGTGGGGCGCATGCCCACGTAATCGTCCCCCAGAAGCGCAACGTGGCGAGGCATCGGACAGGGCGAAATCTGCTGATCGGGAATGCCAGAAATCGGCAAATCAAGTCCTTTTCTGATTCTAATCATAGTGTTAGTTGTTATCCATGAAAAATCGTTCCGGCCAGATAGCCGGACGAGTCAGAAGTCGTTTCACAGGAGAAGAAAGGCGGTGAACGCTCACTCATGTTACATGCAGGATCGTGGCTGACCCTGAGAAAAGCATCCTTTCTTCACCTTCGGTCGTAAGACGCGGGGAGTGTACCATTTCTGCCAATCAGGCGGCAGCGATAACGCAGCGGCGGGTGCTAAAATGCGACCGATTACGCAAAGTTCTCAATGCCAGCACGGCCAATCCAGGTTATAAGGAAAACTATTTTGTAAACCGACGCGCTGACGCTTGCGAAAAAATGCAGTGGTGCTAATGTGAGCGCTCCTAATGCAGATTAATCTGATTTCGGGTCTCTTTTGCCGTCCTGGCAAGTTGGTTAGGTTTTATCAAGGAACATGTAGTATGCGTAAAATCGCATTGTTCATTGCGATGCTTCTTATTCCGTGCGTTTCGTTTGCCGGGCTGCTCAGCAGCAACAGCTCAACAACGCCGATTAGCAAAGAATACAAACAGCAGTTGATGGGCTCTCCGGTCTATATCCAGATCTATAAGGAAGAGCGCACGTTAGACCTGTTCGTGAAGATGGGTGAGACGTATCAGCTGCTCGACAGCTATAAAATCTGCAACTACTCCGGTGGCCTTGGCCCGAAACAGCGTCAGGGTGATTTCAAAAGCCCGGAGGGGTTCTACAGCGTTCAGCGTAACCAGCTAAAACCTGACAGTCGCTTCTATAAAGCGATCAACATTGGTTTCCCCAATGCCTTTGACCGTGCGCACGGCTATGACGGTAAATATCTGATGATTCATGGTGCCTGTGTGTCAGTGGGTTGCTACGCCATGACCGACAGCGGTATTGATGAGATCTTCCAGTTCGTCACCGGCGCGTTGGTCTTTGGCCAGTCTGCGGTGCAGGTCAGCATCTATCCGTTCCGCATGACCGATGCCAATATGCAGCGTCACAAGAGCTCATACTACGCCGATTTCTGGAAACAGCTGAAGCCGGGTTATGACTACTTCCAGCAGACGCACAAGCCGCCGACCGTTTCGGTGGTGGATGGACGTTACGTGGTCAGCAAGCCGCTGAGCCACGAAGTCGTCCAGCCACAGCTGGCGTCAAACTATGCGCTCCCCCAGACAAAATAAGATCCACTCGCCTGGCATGATTCTTTGCCAGGCTTCATTGCCCGTCAGCGGCTGAGTGGCGATCACCGTGACCACATCGTTGGGTGTGGTTTCGGTCTGAAAATCGATTTCCACATCCTGATCCAGCAGTTTTGCCACGCCGAACGGCGCCCGCCGGGTGATCCAGAACAGGTTCGTCGAGCAGAACGCCATCACATACCGCCCGTCCGACAGCAGCATATTAAAGACCCCTTTCTCCCGCAGCTCCGTCGCCAGCGAGGCCACGTATTTAAAGACCGCGGTCATGTTGCCCGGCGTGCGCGGGTAGCGTTCAGTCAGCTTATGCAGCAGCCAGCAAAAAGCCTTTTCGCTGTCGGTTTCACCCACCGGGCGGAAGTTGCCCGTCTCAAGCGACTTATAGCCGCTAAGCTGGCCGTTATGGGCGTAAGTCCAGTTGCGTCCCCATAGCTCGCGGGTAAAGGGGTGGGTATTTTCCAGCGCCACTTCACCGCGGTTGGCCTGGCGAATATGCGCCACCACCGAGCAGGATTTAATGGGGTAGTCCTGCACCAGTTTGGCAATAGGGGAGTTGAAGCTGGGTTGTGGGTCCTTGAACGTGCGACAGCCTTTTCCTTCATAGAAGGTGATACCCCAGCCGTCTTTATGCGGCCCGGTTCCTCCACCGCGCTGCACCAGTCCGGTGAAACTAAAGCAGATATCGGTTGGCACATTGGCGCTCATCCCGAGCAGTTCGCACATATCTCACCTCCACAACAGCGGGGGGCACTCCCCCCCCAGCGAAGTCTTACTTAACCATCTCTTTTTCAATCAGCTGGATCAGGATGTGGATCACTTTGATATGAATTTCCTGAATACGGTCAGCGTAACCGAAGTGAGGCACACGAATTTCGATATCTGCGGTGCCTGCCATTTTGCCGCCATCTTTGCCGGTGAGGGTGATAACTTTCATCCCCTTCTCACGAGCCGCTTCAATGGCTTTGATGACGTTGCCGGAGTTGCCGGAGGTGGAGATCCCCAGCAGGACATCCCCTTCACGCCCTACCGCTTCAACATAGCGGGAGAAGACATAATCGTAACCAAAGTCGTTGCTCACGCAGGAGATGTGGCTGACGTCAGAGATCGCGATCGCCGGGTAGCCCGGACGGTTTTCACGATAACGCCCCGTCAGCTCTTCGGCAAAGTGCATGGCATCACAATGTGAACCACCATTGCCGCAGGAGAGCACTTTACCGCCCGCTTTAAAGCTGTCGGCCAGCAGGACCGCCGCGCGCTGAATAGCGTGGATATTGGCTTCATCTTTCAGAAAGTTGGCCAGCGTTTCCGCCGCTTCGTTCAGTTCGTTACGAATAAGATCCTGGTACATGAGGATAATCCTTCAGTATTGATGAAATAACAGAGCAAGTTTACCGGATAGCGGTAAAAGCGAGAAGCTAAAGCCATGGGAATCGTCGGGCGTTTTGCGTTTTTGTGCCGGGTAAAACCTGAACAATGTGAACCAGGTTGTAATTATTTTGTGAATGCATTGCTAAAAGAAATAACATCCACTACAACCATATCATCACAAGTGGTCAGACCTCCTACAAGACAGGGAGCAATTCTTTATGATGATTTTAAGTATTCTGTTAACCGTTGTTCTGCTCGGGGTGTTGTTCTATCACCGGGTCAGCTTAATGCTGAGCAGTCTTATCTTACTGGCCTGGACCGCTGCCCTTGGCGTGACCGGCATCTGGAACATCTGGGTGCTGGTTCCGCTGGCAATTATCCTGGTGCCGTTCAACGTGCGCTCGATGCGTAAATCCCTGATTTCTGCCCCGGTCTTCCGTGGTTTCCGTAAGGTGATGCCGCCGATGTCGCGTACCGAAAAAGAGGCGATCGACGCGGGCACCACCTGGTGGGAAGGCGAGCTGTTCCAGGGCAACCCTGACTGGAAAAAGCTGCATAACTATCCGCAGCCGCGCCTGACTGCTGAAGAGCAGGCGTTTATTGACGGTCCGGTTGAAGAAGCCTGCCGGATGGCGAACGATTTCCAGATCACCCATGAGATGGCCGATCTGCCGCCGGAGCTGTGGGCATTTTTAAAAGAGCATCGCTTCTTCGCGATGATCATCAAGAAAGAGTACGGCGGGCTGGAGTTCTCTGCGTATGCCCAGGCTCGGGTGCTGCAAAAACTGTCCGGCGTCTCCGGGATCCTGGCGATCACCGTCGGCGTACCTAACTCATTAGGCCCGGGCGAACTGCTGCAACATTACGGTACTGAAGAGCAAAAAAATCACTACCTGCCGCGCCTGGCCCGTGGTCTGGAAATCCCTTGCTTCGCACTCACCAGCCCGGAAGCGGGTTCCGATGCGGGCGCTATCCCGGATACGGGTGTGGTCTGCATGGGCGATTGGCAGGGTGAGCAGGTTCTGGGTATGCGTCTGACCTGGAACAAACGCTACATTACGCTGGCGCCTATCGCCACCGTGCTCGGTCTGGCCTTTAAACTCTCCGACCCGGACAAGCTGTTAGGCGGCGAAGAGGATCTGGGCATCACCTGTGCGCTGATCCCGACCACCACGCCTGGCGTGGAGATTGGTCGTCGCCACTTCCCGCTGAACGTACCGTTCCAGAACGGTCCGACCCGCGGTCAGGATATCTTTGTGCCGATCGATTACATCATCGGCGGCCCGAAAATGGCCGGTCAGGGCTGGCGCATGCTGGTTGAGTGTCTGTCTGTTGGCCGTGGTATTACCCTGCCGTCGAACTCAACCGGCGGTCTGAAATCGGTGGCAATGGGGATTGGCGCTTACGCCCACATCCGCCGTCAGTTCAAAATCTCTATCGGTAAGATGGAAGGGATTGAGGAGCCACTGGCCCGTATCGCAGGTAACGCCTATGTGATGGATGCCGCCGCTTCCTTAATTACCTATGGCATCATGCTGGGTGAAAAACCGGCCGTGCTGTCCGCCATCGTGAAGTACCACTGTACCCACCGTGCCCAACAGTCGATCATCGATGCGATGGATATTGCCGGCGGTAAAGGCATTATGCTGGGTGAAGGTAACTTCCTGGCGCGTGGCTATCAGGGCGCACCGATTGCCATCACCGTTGAAGGGGCGAACATTCTGACCCGCAGCATGATGATCTTCGGTCAGGGGGCAATCCGCTGCCATCCATACGTGCTGGAAGAGATGGCCGCCGCGCAGAACAACGACGTGGATGCCTTCGATAAACTGCTGTTTAAACACATCGGCCATGTCGGTAGCAATAAAATGCGCAGCCTGTGGCTGGGCCTGACCCGCGGCCTGACCAGCGCCACGCCAACCGGCGACGCGACCCGTCGTTACTACCAGCACCTGAACCGTCTGAGTGCCAACCTTGCGCTGCTCTCTGACGTGTCAATGGCGGTGCTGGGCGGTAGCCTGAAACGCCGGGAACGCATCTCCGCCCGACTGGGTGATGTGCTGAGCCAGATCTTCCTCGCCTCGGCGGTACTGAAACGCTATGACGATGAAGGCCGTCATGAAGCGGACCTGCCGCTGGTCCACTGGGGCGTACAGGATGCGCTGTATCAGGCGGAACAGGCCATCGACGATCTGCTGGCCAACTTCCCGAACCGCTTTGTGGCAGGCGCCCTGCGCGTGGTGATCTTCCCGACCGGTCGTCACTATCTGGCCCCGTCCGATAAGCTGGATCATAAAGTGGCGAAGATCCTGCAGGTACCGAGCGCAACCCGCTCCCGTATTGGCCGCGGTCAGTATCTGACCCCAAGCGAGCACAACCCGGTCGGTCTGCTGGAAGAGGCGCTGCTGGATGTGATGGCGGCCGACCCGATTCACCAGAAGATCTGCAAGCAGCTGGGTAAAAACCTGCCCTTCACCCGCCTGAACGAGCTGGCTAAAGAGGCGCTGGCGGGCGGCATCATCACCAAAGATGAAGCGGACCTGCTGATTAAAGCCGAAGAGAGCCGTCTGCGCAGTATTAACGTTGATGATTTTGACGCTGAAGAGCTGGCGACACAGCCGGTAAAGCTGAAAGAGATCGTGCGTAAACCTGAAGCTGCGTAAGCCATTTCAGCCCGCCAAAACCCCGCCTCGTGCGGGGTTTTTTATTGCCACCCGTTTCTCTGTTTGTCGTGCTACAGTGTCAAAATGGGGTTATTCGAGGAGTCTTAACTGTGCCTGGTCTGAAGATTACGCTTTTGCAACAACCGCTGGTGTGGATGGATGGTCCGGCCAACCTGCGCCATTTTGATCGTCAGCTGGAAGGGATCGCCGGACGGGATATTATTATCCTGCCCGAGATGTTCACCACTGGCTTCGCCATGGAGGCGGCTAAGCAGTCCCTGCCGCAGGACGAGCTGGTTGCCTGGATGCAGGCCAGAGCGCAACAAACCCAGGCGTTAATCGCTGGCAGCGCAGCGTTGCAGACCGAACGCGGACCGGTGAACCGTTTTCTGCTGGTGGAGCCCGAGGGCAAGGTGCACTTCTACGATAAGCGCCATCTGTTCCGCATGGCGGACGAGCACCAGCACTATGAAGCGGGTAATGAGCGGGTTGTCTTTGAGTGGCGCGGCTGGCGCATTCTGCCGTTGGTCTGTTACGACCTGCGTTTCCCGGTGTGGTCCCGTAACCGCGATGATTACGACCTGGCGATCTACGTCGCCAATTGGCCGGCGCCCCGCTCTCTCCACTGGCAGGCGCTGCTGACGGCACGTGCGATTGAGAACCAGGCCTATATCGCTGGCTGCAACCGGGTCGGTACTGACGGCAACGGGCATCACTACCGGGGCGACAGCCGGGTGATCAACCCGCAGGGTGAGATTATTGCCACCGCTGAGCCGCATCATGCAACCCGGATTGATGCCGAGCTGTCGCTGACCGCGCTGAGGGAGTACCGGGAGAAGTTTCCTGCCTGGCAGGATGCGGATCCGTTTAGTATTGACTGAAGGGTAAAGCCGCACTGTCCCTGTCCCCTCACCTCACCGGCATAAAGGGACAGGAGCGGTGCGGCTCTGCTGTTTGTTACTTCATCTAATGAAAGGCGTCAGCCTTTTTCTTACAGCATGCGTTGCAGGATTTCGCGCTGTCCCTTGAAGGTATATTTGATTACCGCCGCGACATGCCCAAGCAGAATCAGGCCCAGTAAAATGCAGCTAACGCGATGCACTTTAAAGAAGAATTCATTAACTTCAATCGTGTTAATTGGATGAGTAATCGGCAGCAGCCCAAACAGGCTGTAATCTTTGTGCAGCATCAGGAAGCCGCTGGCCAGCACCAACATAATGGTCAGATAAAACAGCTCATGGATAAAAACCACCATCTGCTTTTTCCGCCCCGCCACCGTTGCCGGATAAGGCACTGAAGGACGAAAGAAGCGCCAGACAAAACGCACCAGCATGATTGGCGTTGCAATGGTGCCAAGCGACATATTCAACACAGAAAAAAAGGTAAACCAACGGGTCCCTTCCAGCGCGTGAAGAATGTAGCCCATGCACATGGCGTAGATAATGACGGCTGCAACCACCCAGTGTAAAAGGCGAGAAAAGCGATCGTAACGTGTGGGAATAACGGAAGAAGTTTGCATATCCTTGTCCTCTAAAACGTAATAACCTGGCGTCCTTTGAAGCCATGCGTCCAGAAATCATTCGCCCTGCCCTGCTTGAATCCTGCGCCGGGTTTAACAATGAAATTCTTCTCCGCAAAATAGGATATTGCCCTGCCCCTTAATAGAAGAACGCAGACCATTTTTAACCTCTTCTTTTTTCCCGTTAACCGGTTGGGCGACTGGAGCGTTGTTGAATTTATTATTTATGCAGGCCGGAAAAAGATAAGGAGGAGTCTATCGTTGCGAATACGCTGAATGAGGATAACGGAACCTGGGCATTTTCAGGCTCAACGGCATAAGCCAGACGGAAGATGTTGCTGGGGGAAGTTGCACAAAAACAGAGATCGAAAAAAGGCCCATGTTATTGCTAACATGGGCCTGAATGTGGCGGAACGGACGGGACTCGAACCCGCGACCCCCTGCGTGACAGGCAGGTATTCTAACCGACTGAACTACCGCTCCGCTGTGTTCCCTTGGGAACGAGGCAGATATTACGGTTTACCCTCGATCCCGTCAATGCTTTTTCTCTGCTTTTGAATCGTTTGCTGCAAAAACGATCCAAACGGTTATTTTACCAGCATTTCAGCGGCTTTTAGCCTCGCCAGAGGCAGCTTCCGCCCTTCTTCTGCACCAGATCCAGACGGGATTCATGCGCCATTAACTCTTCATCACTCGCAAGTATAACGCGCAGCGCGCTGGACTTACGAATAATGCGCTGGATTTCGCTCTCGCCGGACTCTTGCTGCGCCTCGTTATCGGCATTAAACGCCAGGGCGGTCTGGCCGCCCGTCATGATCAGATAAACATCCGCCAGGATCTGGGCATCGAGCAGTGCCCCGTGTAGCGTTCGTTTGCTGTTATCTATTTCATAGCGCGAGCACAATGCATCAAGGCTGTTCCGCTTGCCGGGGAACATCTTCCTTGCCATCGCCAGGCTATCAGTGACCTTGCAGAAGGCGTCTGTTTTCGGCAGGCCGCGGTTGAGCTTGCTGAATTCGTAATCCATAAAGCCGATATCGAACGAGGCGTTATGAATGACAAGCTCGGCGCCTTTAATGTAGTCGATGAATTCATCGGCAACGTCGGCAAAGGTAGGTTTATCGAGCAGAAACTCATCTGCAATACCGTGAACGCCAAAGGCTTCAGGGTCCACCAGCCGGTCTGGCTTCAGGTAAACGTGAAAGTTATTGCCGGTAAGACGGCGGTTGACCACCTCTACCGCACCGATCTCGATGATCTTATGCCCTTCATAGTGAGCACCGATCTGGTTCATACCCGTCGTTTCGGTATCGAGAACGATGATCCTGTCGGCGTTATGTGTGTCTGCAATACTCATTCTGTCAGCCTGTTCTTATTAACGATGACATTGTAATCAACCTGACCTGGCGTTCAAAGGCTAATTCACGCGGACTTTATTTTGCCGTGCCGAGGAAGACCATTTATGTCAGACTTACCGTTTTTATTACAGGATGTCTGCCAGGATGCGTAAACAGGTAGAGATTTACACCGATGGCTCGTGCCTCGGCAATCCGGGCCCAGGGGGTTACGGCGCCATTTTGCGGTATCGACAGCACGAAAAAACTTTCAATGAAGGCTTTCGCCTGACCACCAACAACCGCATGGAGTTGATGGCCGCGATTGTGGCTCTTGAGGCACTGAAAGAGCATTGCGATATTGTGCTGAGTACCGACAGCCAGTATGTACGCCAGGGGATCACCCAGTGGATCCACAACTGGAAAAAACGCGGCTGGAAAACCGCGGACAAAAAACCGGTGAAGAATGTCGATCTCTGGCAACGCCTGGATGCGGCGCTCAGCCAGCATAAAATCCAGTGGGAATGGGTGAAAGGCCACGCCGGACATCCCGAAAACGAACGCTGCGACGAACTGGCGCGCGCTGCTGCGCTCAATCCGCAGCATGACGATGTGGGGTATAAACCGGAAGCCTGATCAGGGCTTTCGGTACTGCCGCGTGGCACCTACAGCGGGGCGCAATTGGGTCTTGGCTTTGCCTGATTTCATCGGATTGAGCGTCAGGGGGATGGTTCTCTTGCGCGCCACAATTAGCTGCATACAGCCCAGCGCCGGAAAATGGGTGCTGAGTAACTTCCCGCCCTGCCGCGTCCAGGGTATCACCTGAAAACCGCTCTGGTGCATCACCTCAAAATTGAGCAGCGAGAGCCAGTCCAGCTGGCGCATCAGCGTGAACATGCGGCTGTTATAGGGTGGCGTGCGACGCAGCACCGGCACCAGCTTTCTCAGCCCCATCAGACTCATCGGGTTAAAGCCGCTAATCACCAGCCAGCCATCATCAATCAAAACCCGATCGGCTTCCCGCAGCAGACGGTGCGGGTCATCGCACCAGGGCAGCGAATGTGCCAACAGGCACGCATCAACGGACTTCTCGGCAAAAGGGAGCTGCAGCGGATTGGCCTTCACCTGAACGGGTTCACCGCCCAGCGAAACATTGACCTGATGCGAGATGGCGCAGCTTTCAGAGTTGATTTCCGCGCTCAGATTGCCAATCTTAAGCAGGTGAAAACCATACATTTTCGCAAACCAGGGCTTAAGCTGTAACTCGAGCGCTTCACGATAGTATTCACCCCAGGGCAACTCCGCCCAGTGTTTCGGTGCGGTAACAATCTGAGGTATCCTTGCCGGTTTCATCAAAACACCCGCCACGCTATGAGAGGTAATGTATGAATCTTAACAGTATTTCTGCTTTTCAGGACAATTACATCTGGGTTTTAAGCAATGATGAGGGTCGTTGCGTGATTGTCGATCCTGGCGAGGCGGAGCCGGTGTTAAACGCCATCGAGCAAAACCAGTGGCAGCCGGAAGCCATTCTGCTCACGCATCATCACCATGACCATGTGGGCGGCGTGGCGGCACTCTGCGCAAAATTTCCGCATCTTGTGGTATACGGTCCTGCTGAGACACAAGATAAGGGGGCTACGCGCGTAGTAAAAGATGGCGAAAAGATCCTCATTCTTACGTTGGAATTTTCTGTAATTGCCACACCGGGTCACACTTCTGGACATATTTCGTACTTTAGCTTCCCTTATCTTTTCTGTGGGGACACAATGTTCTCTGGTGGCTGCGGACGACTCTTCGAAGGCACTCCAGCCCAGATGTACCAGTCCTTCCAGAAAATTAACGCTCTCCCCGACGATACCCTTATTTGTTGCGCACATGAATACACTTTAGCGAATATGAAGTTTGCGATGCACGTTCTGCCTGAGGATAGTGCGATTCAGGATTATTACCGCAAAGTGAATGAGTTACGTGCAAAAAACCAAAAAACACTGCCCGTAATTCTGAAAAATGAACGTAAAATTAATTTATTTCTTAGAACAAATGACATTGATTTAGTTAATAAAATTAAAGAAGAAACAAATATGTTACAACCTGAGGATTGTTTCGCGTGGTTAAGGGCAAAGAAAGATGACTTCTGACAATTGCATGTTGCCTTTTTAACTATTCGTCGTTATCATCGCTCGTCTTTTAAGCAACTATTGACACACACATGAAGGCAAAAGCGATATTACTCGCCTCTGTCCTGCTTGTGGGTTGCCAGTCGTCACAGAACACTGGCAACGTACAACAGCACGCACAGAGCCTTTCTGCAGCTGGTCAAGGGGAAGCAGGGAAGTTCACAAGTCAATCGCGATGGGCAGACGATGGGACGTCCTTCGCACAGGATCAAGACTTGTGGGTCTCTATTGGTGACGAGCTAAAGATGGGAATTCCGGAAAACAGCCGGATTCGCGAACAGAAACAGAAGTATTTAAGCAATAAGAGCTATCTCCACGATGTAACTTTACGGGCAGAGCCGTATATGTACTGGATAGCAGGGCAAGTTAAGAAACGTAACATGCCCATGGAACTGGTACTACTACCCATAGTGGAGAGCGCTTTTGACCCACACGCAACGTCTGGCGCCAAGGCCGCAGGTCTTTGGCAGATCATACCGAGCACAGGGCGCAATTATGGTTTAAAACAGACCCGCAACTACGATGCGCGTCGTGATGTGGTCGCCTCGACGACTGCCGCTCTCGATATGATGCAACGTCTGAACAAGATGTTCGACGGTGACTGGCTGCTGACTGTCGCTGCGTACAACAGCGGTGAGGGTCGTGTACTGAAGGCAATGAAAGCGAATAAAGCACGGGGTAAACCTACCGACTTTTGGTCGCTTCCACTGCCACGGGAAACCAAATTATACGTACCTAAAATGCTGGCTTTGAGTGAAATCTTCAAAAACAGCAAACAGTACGGCGTGCAGCTGCCAACCTCCGACGAAAGTCGTGCGCTGGCGAAAGTGCGTATCAACAACCCTGTTGAACTGAAACAGGTTGCGGATATGGCAGGTATCTCGGTGACCAAACTGAAAGCCTTCAACGCAGGTGTGAAGGGCTCTACGTTAGGTACCAGCGGACCAAAATACGTTCTGGTGCCGCAGAAACACGCTGAACAGTTACGGGTATCGTTAGCGTCGGGTGAGATTGCAGCGGTCCAGTCTACGCTGATTGCGGATAACACACCGTTAAATAGCCGTAGCTATCGGGTACGTACAGGCGATACGCTTTCAGGCATTGCTTCACGTCTTGGCGTGAGCACGAAAGATCTGCAGCAGTGGAACAAGCTGCGTGGCTCTACCCTGAAAGTGGGTCAGAACCTGACGATTGGCGCGGGTAACAGCGCGCAGCGTCTCGCCAATAATAGCGATAGCATTACCTATCGCGTACAAAAAGGCGATTCGCTTTCCAGTATTGCCAAGCGTCACGGCGTAAACATCAAAGATGTGATGCGCTGGAACAGCGATACGGATAATCTGCAGCCTGGCGACCGGATAACGTTGTTTGTAAAAAACAACGCCACACCGGATTCCTGATTTCAGAGACCTGATGTAAAAAGGCACCGATTCCCCTCGGTGCCTTTTTTGTTTATCCCGCCTTTTGGGCTTCAGCCAGGAGGGTATCGCTGGTAAAGGAGCCCTCTTCCTGCAGCTCAAAGTAGGCTTTGACCTCGGCCGAGGCACTATCCTGATACAGCCGGATCGCCTGGCTCAACGTCTCTGGTGTGCGCATACGCGCAATCCACGAAGAAAACTCCAGCCTTAATCTGTCAGTCTGCAGCGATTGTGCAATCAGCCCGGCATCGGTGAACATGGACAACCACTCGCCGCTGGAGTAGTTCCGGACATGCGAGGTATCCCGCAACGCTTCTACCGTCTGTAACCAGATATCACGTACCGGATGACCCGGCGACATGATATCCATGATGATAACCAGCCCACCCGGCTTCAGCACCCGCTTAACTTCGCGCAACGCCTGGCCGACGTCATGCCAGTGGTGCGCCGAGTAGCGGCTGATCACAATATCAAACATTTCATCGTCAAAGGGTAATGATTCTGCATAGCCCTGACGGGTGGCAATATTATTCAGCCCCTTCTCGCTGGCTGCGGCGGCAACCACCTCCAGCATCTGGCTGGATAAGTCATATGCCGTCACCTGAGCCACCTGCTGCGCTGCCACAAAGCTGGCATGACCTGCCCCGCAGCCTAAATCAAGGACGCTGGCTTTCGGAAAATCAGCCAGACGTTCAGCCAGACGCTGCAAATCGCGCCCGGATGCGTGAACCGCGCTGGTGAGGTAGGCCTTAGCCTGAGAGCCAAACTGTTTTTCTACGTTGTCATGATGGGACTGTGTTGTCATTTTGCTGTCCTTCGGTTGATGAAAAATAAAGGGCAGCACCCGTACAGGCCTGCCCCACGGCAGACCTGACGCACCTCTATCTCTCAGGTTTGCCGGGACTGAATTCAACGAGTAGCGGATTGTGATCGGATGCGCGAGTGACCAGCACAGAGGCTTCACTCACGTTCAGACCACGATAGAAGACAAAATCGAGCGGACGACCAAAGGCCTTGCGCCGCTGGTCATCAGTAAAACGTACTTCGCGCAGCGACATCTCACGCGCAAAGCGATAAAGCGCATTCATTCGCGGACGGCTCCAGGCATTAAAATCGCCAGCCATAACCACCGGGCCGCTGTGATGGGCAATCTGATCGCCGATAGGCAGCAGCTGCTTGCTGTAGACATCCACGCCAAGGCTGAAGTTAACCGCGTGGATATTGACCACCATCAGCAGCCGGGTATCCGGCAGCGGATACACGGTGACCAGGGCGGATTTCGCCAGGCGCAGAAGCGGTTCGCGCTCGCGCAGTGGGCAGCAATAGACGGGATGAGCGGCAGAGAGCGTCATCACCCCTGACGGATGCTGGGGTAAGACAAATGCCGGCACCTGGTCAGCAGCGAGATAGTTAGTGGTCGCAAACCTGACCAGTTCAGGTGTGGTTTGCGCCTCCTGCAGCAGCACCAGATGAGCATCTTTACCAAAATTCTGCAGGACGGATAACCATTCGGCGCGTTGCTGTTTAAAGATATTCCATACCAGCACCCGAATTTTTTCGTCGCTGCTTAAAGGCGCACCTGCAGGCAATGCCTGGCCAATGCTCGCAAACGACCCCGGAGGTAAAATTCGCTCCGCTGGCTGTCCGGCAACATAACGCATGGCATAGGTATTTTTTCGCACGGTGTGAAACGACCCCTATCAACTTGAACCCGTCCAGAAACAGGAGCGGGTTCTAATGTTATAGGGTTTTCAGCTCACACTTTCAACGCTATTACTAAGAAACTACTGAGTTACTCAGATTCCGCTGAGCTGTTTTGTCGGTAAGTACTTACATAAAGTTATCCGAGAGTAACGCGCGCGGGCTTATCCAGACGACCACTCAGGCCAATCAACAGAAACGCCACGAGAACAATGACCGCCCCAATCCACGGCGTTTGCGACAGACCAAAATGCTCGACCGTCTGCCCACCAATAATGGAACCCAGGGCGATACCGACATTAAACGCGGCGATATTAAGACCGGAAGCAACATCCACGGCGTTGGGTGTATAGTGTTCGGCTTTCTGCACGACATAGACCTGTAAACCCGGTACGTTGCCGAAGGCGAAGATCCCCATTACCAGTACCGTACCCAGCGCGGCATACTGTATGGAAGCGGTGAACTGGAAGACCAGTAAAAGCACTATCAGGGCAGCAAAGATAATTTTCAGCGCCGGGACTGCGCCATGCTTATCGGCCAGCTTTCCGCCCCAGATATTGCCGATCGCCACCGAAACGCCATAGCCCAGCAGGATCCAGCTTACTGCGCTCGGTGAGAAGCCTGCCAGATCCTGCATCATTGGCGCCAGGAAGGTAAATGCGGTAAACACGCCGCCATAGCCCAGCGCCGTAATGGCATAGATCATCAGTAAACGAGGATGAGTCAGCACTTTCAGCTGATCGCGCAGCGTCGCTGCCGCGCGTCCCGGAATAGTGGACGGGATCAGCACCAGACTGCTAATCAGCGCAATCACGCCCAGCAGAGAGACCGCGAGGAAGGTTTCACGCCAGCCAAAATGTTGCCCAATAAAGGTGCCCAGCGGTACACCCGTCACCAGGGCTACGGTTAAACCGCCAAACATAATGGCAATAGCAGAGGCCGCTTTCTCTTTCGGCACCAGGCTCGTCGCAATTGTCGAGCCGATGGAGAAGAAGACGCCATGAGCCAGCCCCGTCAGCAGGCGGGCTATGACCAGGGTTGTATAATCAGGTGCCTGCCAGGCAAGGATATTGCCTGCGGTAAACAGCACCATCAACGCCATTAGCAGCTGTTTACGCGGCAGACGGCCTGTGAGTGCGGTCAGTACCGGTGCGCCGATAGCCACACCGAGGGCATAGATAGAGACCAGTAAACCCGCCGAAGGCAGCGAGATGGCAAGTTGGTCAGCAATCGTAGGAACCAGACCTACAATAACAAATTCAGTCGTGCCGATTGCAAAGGCACTGATCGTCAGGGCAAGTAGCGCCAGAGGCATAAATAACTCCGTCTCATCAGGATTAAGATGACACGGAGTATGCGCCAGTGTTTAAATAACAAAAATGCTCAAAGTATCAATACAATTTTGCGGATTAAGCAACAATGAAAGCAACGTCTGAGGAGCTGGCGATATTTGTCGCCGTCGTTGAGAGCGGCAGTTTTAGCCGTGCCGCAGAACAGCTGGGACAGGCTAATTCAGCCGTCAGCCGCTCGGTGAAAAAGCTGGAGATGAAGCTGGGCGTCAGCCTGCTTAACCGGACGACCCGGCAACTGAGCCTGACCGAAGAAGGCGAACGCTATTTTCGCCGCGTGCAGTCTATTCTGCAGGAGATGGCCGCCGCAGAAACAGAGATCATGGAGACGCGCAGCACGCCACGCGGGCTTCTGCGTATCGATGCGGCGACGCCCGTGGTGCTGCATTTCCTGATGCCTTTAATTAAACCTTTCCGCGAACGTTATCCGGAAATGACGCTCTCTCTGGTTTCTTCAGAAACGTTTATCAACCTGATTGAGCGCAAGGTGGATGTGGCGATCCGCGCGGGGACGCTGACCGATTCCAGCCTGCGGGCACGCCCTCTGTTCACCAGTTATCGCAAAATCATCGCCTCCCCGGCCTATATTGCCCGTTTCGGCAAGCCTGAGACGATAGAGGAACTGAAGCAGCATCTCTGCCTGGGCTTTACGGAGCCGGTATCCCTTAATACATGGCCTCTCGCCTGCCATGATGGCCAGCTGCATGAAGTGGTTTGCGGTTTATCATCCAACAGCGGCGAGACGCTCAAACAGTTATGCCTTGAAGGAAATGGGATTGCCTGCCTGTCGGATTATATGATTGATAAAGAGATTGCGCGGGGGGAGTTAGTCGAGCTGATGGCAGACAAGCGCCTGCCGGTAGAGATGCCCTTCAGTGCGGTTTATTACAGTGACAGAGCGGTAAGCACCCGCATCCGGGCCTTTATTGATTTTCTGAGCGAGCATGTAAAGCAGCTCCCGAAGGAGCTGTGAGAGGGTTCAGGGTACAGAGGGCGGGCTAGATTAGTCCCACTTCGGCGCCAGACCTTCCGGGCTAACCAGACGATCGTTGCAGTCGAGTGCCGCGATCGCTTTTTTATCATCCAGATCCAGCTTCAGATCCTGTGCCAGCAGATTGCTCGCCAGGTTTTCACGTTTGGTTGAAGACGGGATCACTGCATAACCTTCGCCCATCGCCCATGCCAGGATAACCTGTGCTGCGGTGGCATTATGCCTGGTAGCAATGCGCAGAATGGTTTCGTCTTTCAGAGCCTTACCGTAAGCCAGCGTCATGTAAGAAGTGATATGGATGCCATGCTGCTTCGCCCACTCCACCACCTGCCGGTTTTGCAGATAAGGGGATAGTTCGATCTGATTGGTGGCGATATTTTCTGCGCCAACTGCGGCAATTGCCCTTTCCATCAACGGGATAGTAAAGTTGGAGATACCAATTTCGCGCGTCAGTCCCTGCGTTTTAGCTTCCAGCAAAGCCTGCATGAATTCTTCAACGGACACCGCATCGTTCGGCGATGGCCAGTGGATCAGGGTCAGATCCACATAATCGGTGCGCAGCTTTTTCAGGCTCTCTTTCAGGCTTGGGATTAATTTCTCTTTGCTGAGGTTCTCAATCCAGATCTTGGTGGTAATAAAAAGTTCGTTACGCGGTACGCCGCTCTCTGCGATCGCCTGACCCACAGCGGCTTCGTTGTCGTAGATTTGGGCGGTATCAATCGTGCGATAACCCAGTTCGAGGGCAGTTTTAACGGATGCGATAACAACGTCGTCTTTCAGGCGGAAAGTGCCAAGACCGAATGCAGGGATAGACATGAAATTCCTCTTTTCTTCATCATGTTTGTTAATAAAGAGGATTATCTCTGGCGGGGATATGTGAAAAAAGATCGTATTAAGCAGAGGATTTTTGCGTTTACAGCAATAATCAAACAGCAGGCAAGAAAAAAGCCCTGAGCGTGAGCTCAGGGCTTCTTAATAAGTGGCGGAACGGACGGGACTCGAACCCGCGACCCCCTGCGTGACAGGCAGGTATTCTAACCGACTGAACTACCGCTCCACCGTATTTTTTGTAATTACCAGATATGGTTCTGGTTTATTACGTAATTTGATGCCTGGCAGTTCCCTACTCTCGCATGGGGAGACCCCACACTACCATCGGCGCTACGGCGTTTCACTTCTGAGTTCGGCATGGGGTCAGGTGGGACCAC